>NZ_JBGFGP010000167.1:0-81220 GCF_041224545.1 Sedimentitalea sp. XS_ASV28
GCCGTCGGCATGCCCGCCTCTTGCTCCTTGATCATCCCGATAATCTGCGCCTCGGTAAAACGGCTCTTTCGCATTCGTCTGCTCCTTCAAGGTTGGGCAGACTCTACATCATGATGAGGGATTTCGCGGGGGGCAGGTCACGGCGAACATGACATTCGCACCCTTTTCGACAAATTGCCGTCCGATTGCGAGACCGATGCCATTTGCGGCTCCGGTGACGATGGCGGTCTTGCCGGCGATGGAAAAAGACATTGGATTGCTCCTTGTGCAGGGGAGTGTGTGGCTCAGCGCCGCGTGCGCGTCGGCACGGGTTTGCCCGACACCCTGGGGCGTGTGGCGTGAAAGATCTTGAATCGGTTGTCGCCGCCCACATCCTCGACCCTGGCAAAGGACTCATCCAACCTGCGCTCGTAAGGCAGGTGCCGGTTGGCTACCATCCACAAGTGTCCGGAGGGCGCGAGCATGCGTGCCGCCGCAGCAACGAATGCCTGCCCCAGCGACGGATCCGCCGCCCGTCCGGTGTGAAAAGGCGGGTTCGTGACAATCGTGTCCGCCCGCTGCTCTGGGTTCCAGCGCGTGGCGTCCGCCCAGTGAAACCGGGCTCTCGGGTCGGTCACGTTCCGCCGTGCGCAGTCCAGCGCGATGGCGTCGGCCTCGACCAGATCGAGCCGCTGAACGGCAGTGTCCTTCAGAACGCGCCGCGCCAGGTAGCCCCAGCCGGCCCCGAGATCGACCACATGTTTTCCGAGCGCCCAGGGGAGCGCCCGCGCAAGGAGGTCCGAGGCCGGGTCTGTTCCATCTGCTGAGAACACACCCGGAGCAGTTACATAGCCATCGACAAGCTGCTGGGCAGCCGCCGACCAGTCTGCAAAGGCGTCGCGAGCGGCCACGAACCAGAAGAGCTTGCCATGTGCTTTCGAGATCGATCCCGATACCTCAACCCTCTTGCGGCAGTCCTTGAGCATACTGTCGATGCCGTCGGTCTTGGCGCCGTCGACGATAACCACGCCGCTGCTGCGCGCTGCCGCGGAGGCAATAAGTGCGCGGGCAAGCGCCTTGGCACGCGGCAGAATGACCATCGCAACAGAGCACGGGCTGTCGCCGGAGGCGACACAGGAATAGCCGAGTTCCTGAAAATGATCGAAATCGGGCTTGAACGGCTGAACAACCTCTACCCGATCGCTGGGCAACGCCGTCAGATCCGTCGACGCAACGGGATGCAGGACCGATATCACCCCTGTTTCGGGCAGAACGAGTCCGCCTGTTTCAATCGCCAGAGGCAGCCGGGCGGACATGGATGTACCCTAGTCTTCCTTTTCCATCGTGCATTGCAACGGATGCTGATGGCGGCGGGCGAAATCCATGACCTGACCCACCTTGGTTTCCGCGATTTCGTGGCTGAACACGCCGACCACGGCAACACCCTTCTTGTGTACTGTCAGCATGATTTCGAATGCCTGGGCATGCGTCAGTCCAAAGAACCGCTCCAGTACATGCACGACAAACTCCATCGGAGTATAATCGTCATTCAGCAAAAGCACCTTGTAGAGCGGCGGGCGCTTGGTCTTGGGGCGCGTCTCTAGCAGGACCGATGTGTCAGAATCGTCATCCGTCTTGTCCGACAAGGTTTCAGGCACTTTTGTCATTGCAGAAGGCAGTCCGGTTTTCGCGATTTTCTCTCAACGTTCATGGCTTATATAACCTTCCTGCGGGATTCGGAAAGAGCCAGTGACAAACCCAGTTTACACAAAAACACTGACAACTGTCGCCTTTGATGCCGACGATACGCTTTGGCACAACGAGCGCTTTTTTCACGACACACAGGCACAGTTCGCGGAACTGCTCGCCGATTATGCGGACCCCGCTCAGCTGGCAGAGCGCCTTCTGGCAGCTGAGAAGCGCAACATCGGGCAATATGGCTATGGTATCAAGGGGTTCGTACTGTCGATGATCGAAACCGCAATCGAGGTGACCGACCAGCGGGTGCCGGCCAGCGTGATTGCACGGCTGATGGACGCGGGGCGGGAGATGCTGGCCCATCCGATCGAATTGCTGCCATTCGCCCGCGAAGCGGTCGAGTCGGTTGCGGAAACTCATCGTGTGTTGCTCATCACCAAGGGCGATTTGCTGGATCAGGAGCGCAAGCTGGCCCAGTCCGGATTGGGCGATCTGTTCGACGGGGTCGAAATCGTGTCGGAAAAAACCGCACAAAGCTATGCCGCGATCTTTGCGCGTCACGGCGAGGGTGCCGAACGCGGGCTCATGGTCGGAAACTCGATGCGCTCGGACGTGGTGCCGATGATCGCCGCCGGTGGCTGGGGCGTTTACGTTCCGCATGGTCTGGCATGGGAGATTGAGCATGCCGAACCGCCGGTAGATGCGCCGCGCTATCGGTCGCTGGACGATCTGGAGGGGCTCGCCTGGCTGGTGGCGCAGATCGGTTAGCAAAACAGTAACCATTCCATGAATCGCCTTTTTAGTTGCGAGGCGCCGGTCGACCACTACATCTAGCGGAATCCGGATGAGTTCGCGTCGATAAACGGTTGCAACCAATGGGTTTATTTTAGCCGACTCCTGTGTTAGCCTATCCGCAACAATGAAAGTGTCAGCCGGAAAACCGGCGGCCCGAGGCAGACAGAGGCAATGATCGTGCAGGTTCGGCGTAGGCGTCCGGCCCAGAGGGGCCATTCTATTTTACTCGCTTTCTGGTTGTCGGTGCTGGTGCCCGTTGGCGCAATGGCTGCCCCCTATGCGGCCTTCGTCATGGATGCCCGCAGCGGCGAGGTGTTGCATTCGCGAAACGCCGACACCCGCCTGCACCCGGCGTCGCTGACCAAGATGATGACACTCTATATCGCGTTCGAAGCGGTCAGGAACGGTGAAATCACACTTGATACGAAGGTGCGGATCTCCAAACTTGCAGCGTCTGAACCGCCGTCCAAACTGGGTCTGCGGGCGGGGCAGAAAATTGCCCTGCGCTACCTTATCCGGGCTGCGGCCGTGAAGTCGGCGAACGACGCGGCGACGGCAATCGGCGAAGCGATCAGTGGCAGCGAAGCAGCGTTTGCACGGCGCATGAACCGCACTGCCAAGGCGATGGGAATGTCGCGCACGACGTTCAAGAACGCACATGGTCTGACTGAGAGCGGGCACCTGTCGACGGCACGCGACATGACGATTCTGGGCCGGCACGTGATTTACGACTATCCGCAGTATTACAATCTGTTCTCGCGCCAGACGGCGGATGCGGGAATCAAGACGGTGAGCCACACAAACCGTCGTCTCCTGCAATCTTACAAGGGTGCGGATGGAATCAAGACGGGCTACACCCGGGCCGCCGGGTTCAATCTCGTTGCCTCCGCACAACGTCGCAACGAGCGCGTCATCGCGACCGTGTTTGGCGGAAAATCCACAGCATCCCGCAATGCCCAGGTGGCGGAACTGCTTGACCTTGGCTTTCGGCGGGCACCATCTCGCGTGGCACTGCGCAAGCCCGCGCTTCCGCCCTATTCGGGAAACGTCGCATCGGGCGGGGAACCCGCAGCCAAGACCGTTAGGGTTGTCGCATCCATCCAGAAGAGCCTGAGGCCGCGCGTGCGGCCAAACCCCTCGCGGGAAGTGGCGGAAACCATCGTGACCGCCGCCGTCACCGAGACCGACGAGAAGGTGCAGGCCAGCGTCGACGCCGCGATCGCGGCAGCCGCGCAAAGCGTTGCTTCCGCAGCCAGGGAGGCACCGAAGGTCGAAGTCTCCAACGCCAAGCTGACCTCGACAGACATGTCGGTGCCAAGACCCGCCGTCCGCCCTGCCGAATTGACCGTGGCGCTGGCCAAGCCGAGCGCTCCGCCAGAACCCGAGGAGCCCGAGGTCGTGACCCGCTTGTCGACGTCCGGGGGACAGTATTGGGGTATCAATGTCGGTCGCTATGGCAGCCGCTACCAGGCGGAAAAGGTACTGCTTCGCACCGCACTTGCAGAGATGGCCACGCTTGACGGTACGTTGCGCAAGGTGAACCAGACATCTTCCGGTTTCGATGCGAATTTCGTCGGTATGACCCGCGAAACCGCCGACCTCGCCTGCCGTCGTCTCAAGGCGCGCAACGTCACCTGTTTCATGATCGGCCCATAAGCGATGCGCGACCCGCTGGAACAGGCGTTCGATCGCCTGTCGTTTATGGTCAAGTCCGGCGGGGCGGTTTACACTCCTGCTCATGACGCAGAAGAGCAAGATAGGCGCCGAGGCCCCCGGGTTTCCCAGCACTCCCGCATGGGTGCGCCTGGCCAAGCCGCCGACCGCCGAAAGCATTGCCTTTGCATCGGGCGCGCGCCTTGCGATGCTGGATGCGGCGCTTGGCGATCCCGTGGTCGCCGTGCCGCGCGGGCTTTTGGCGAATATCATGGCGCTGCGGGCTGCGACGGCGATATCAAGGCTAGAAGGCCGACTGGCGCGTGAAGGCGATATTCGCGACGCCTATCACCTGACGCCACCGGGTGAAGCGCGCGGACCGGATGGCGAGTTGCTGGCTTTCTGGCGCGCCTCTGTGCGGCCTGTATTGAATGGCCCGGACTGGCAGGGCAGGATCAGGGATATCGCGGGTCAGGATCAGGGCGCCCAGATCGACGCGTGGCTGGAGGATGCACAGGAGCGGGCGCGCGTTCGCGGGCCGCTGGGTGGGTGCAGCCGGATGCTGCAATTGGTCCTGACTGCGGATGACCGGGCCGAACGCCTGGCCTGTTTCCTGTCAGATGTGGTTCTGGCGCGGTCGCTCAACTGGACGAGCCCTCTGCCGGTGACGGCGCAGCGTGTGACGAGATCGGGATTGCGTTCGTTGACCACCGAGGGTGCTGCCGCTGAAATCGCCGTTCAGGCGCGTCTGCTCGATGCGATTCAGGAGACCGCGCTGCTGGCCCGTGATCTGGCGTCGCGGGCACGGGCGCTGGCCACCGTTGCGCCAAAGCTGCGAACCAAGGGGGCGCAGGCGGCGGTCGACCTGTTTCTGACGCAGGATGCGGTTGCGCCCTCGTCCATGCTTTCACCGCGCATACACGGTACCAGCATCCCGATGACGGATCGTGCGGCCCGGCGCTTTTGCAGTCGTCTGGTCGAACTGGGGGTGGCACGGGAACTGACCGGGCGTTCAACCTTTCGGCTCTACGGAATTGGCCCATGAGCGCGAAATCGCCACGCCGGGATCAGGGGCTGGACCGCGAACTGGCAGATCTTCCCGCCGAATTGCGCTGGCGAGAGTGGATGGCGCGCGTCGAGGCGGTGCTGTTTGCCAGCGCGTCTCCGGTTGACCGTGACAGTCTTGCACGGGTCATCGGCGCAGAGGCTTCGCTTGACCTTGTGATCGCGGATGTCAGGGCGGAGTTGTCCAATCGTCCCTACGAACTGGTCGAGACTGCGGGTCGGTGGATGTTGCGGACCCGCAGACAATTTGCCGACGCGATCAGGGCAGCCGCCGATCTTGATGACGGGATGCTTGAATTCAGCGAGACGGAAATGGCCGTCCTCTGCGCGATTGCCTATCATCAACCGATCGACCGCGCCGGGCTGGCTGAGATCTTTGGCAAGGAGATCAGCCGTGATCTGCTGACGCGCCTGCGGCTTCGCGAGTTGATCGCAACCGGGCCGCGCGCACCGAGGCCCGGCGCCCCGCATACCTTCGTGACGACGCCGGTCTTTTTATCGACATTCGATCTGCAAACTCTGCGCGACCTGCCTGATCTCGGATTGGCGGATGTTGTCCCCCCGTACGACAGCGCAGCATCGTCGGTATAACGTTGTCCGCCCGAGGCTGCTGCGTCGACTTGCACGCTTGTTTCTTATACACTGTACTTGGAACTATTATGTTTGCGTTTTATTCAGGGCCTGCCGCGCATGGGAACGACGTTCAAAGATGTCAAATCTGACATTCTTGCCAAAATTACGCTGGGCGAGTGGGCACCGGGGACGCTGTTGCCAAACGAAGTCGATCTGGCCGAGACCTACGGTTGTGCGCGTGCGACGGTCAACCGCGCGATGCGTGAACTGGCGGATGACGGAATTGTCGAGCGTCGGCGCAAGGCCGGCACGCGGGTGCGCAGCGCCCCGATCCGGCAGGCGCGTTTTGATATTCCCGTGGTGCGGGACGAGATCGAACGCGGCAACTCGGAGTACCGTTACGCCCTTGTCAGTCGCAAGGTCGAACGCGCGCCCGACTGGCTCAGGGCGCAATTGTCACTTGAGCCGGACACGCGGGCAATCCACCTGACCTGCATGCATTACGCTGATGGTGCGCCCTATCAATACGAGGATCGTTGGATCAACCTTGACGTTCTGCCGGCGGCCGAAAACGCCGATTTTACGGCGACCGGGCCGAATGAATGGCTGGTTGCCACCATACCGTTCTCGAATGCAGAGATCAGCTTTTCGGCATCGATCGCCGATGACAGGCTCGCAGAATATCTGGGATGTTCGGCAGGGCAACCGCTCTTCACGATCGAACGCTCGACGTGGTGGGAAACACGGGCCATTACCTTCGTTCGGCTGTATTTCCGTCCCGGGCATCGGATGACGACGAAATACTGAGCCGGGGCAGGGTGGCGGGCTCCGGAGCGATTAACTGCCGTCTGCAGTCGCGGGGAAAAGCCGTGACGGTTCGATGCCGCGCTTTTCGGCGCTCTCGCGAACGGCTTTGCGAAGGGCCTTGCTGCGGCCGAGCAGTCGGCGAAAGCGGTCTTCGTCCAGCACCAGAAGCGTTGTCGGTGCGATGGCACGGACTTCGGCGCGCGGCAATTTCTGCATCAGGATCGCCATTTGCCCAAACATCTCGCCGCGCCCGAGCCGCCAGGTCTGCCCGGCGGTTTCCAGTTCGACCGCGCCCGACGAGATGAAGAACACGCGTCTGGCGGCGGCGTCCTTGCGCAGCACGACCTCATCTGCATCGACATACCGGGTTTCCAGAACACGCCCCAGACGTCTCAGCGCCTTGTCGTCGAGGCTCGCAAAGAGCGGGAATTGTCGGACAAGGGCTGCTTTTTGCAATGCGATATCAAGGTGCGGGCGGATCTCGGCGGCAGCCCGGCGGGCGTTGAGATCCTGCATGAGCGAGGTGTAGACTTCGGAGCCGATCAGCCCGTCTTCACGCATCACCGTATATTCGCGTTCTTCAAGGCGAAGCGCCGTTCTGCGTATGAAACGGCGTTCCAGTTTCTCGGCGTAGCCGGGATATTGCAGCCGCAGCCCTTCGAGCGCGGTTTCCACGTTCTCGATCCGGCGCGACAGTAATTCATGCAGCAATTCTGCGACACGCCGCCCATGAATTCGGCGGATTCGCCCGTCGATAAAGCTGCCCAGATCGCGAAGGATAAGCCGTTGCGACAGCAGGAGTTCGAACCGGTCGGCGGTGATCCGGGCGAGCATTCGCGAGATCCCAAATCGGCGATGCAGAAGGACGGCGACGCGAAATGCCGGACCATAGGCGGAGCTGCGGCGCGCGGCGCGTTGATAACCGCTGCGCCCCTGGGTTCGGGCGCCTTCCATCAGCCGGTCCGCGACCGACAGGACCTGTTCGGCCATTCGTGCCGAAATCGTCCGCTCGCGTACGCGAAACAGAATGGTGTCGCGCTCAAGACCGGCAAGCGCGATCAGGCCAAGTGTGATCCGGTCGCGATCGAGAATATCGGCGCTTTCCTCGGCCATTTTCACCGCCGCATCGAGGCGCTCGGCAAAGTTCTTTGCCTCTGACCGTATGGTGTCGTGGTTCAGGTCATAGTTTTCGGTCGTGCTGGCCACATCTTCGCGCACCGTCTGCAACGCAACGGCGACCACCTGTTTCGAAAGCGCCTCGTCGATTGGCGACAGGCGGTCGAGACCAAGCCGACCGATTACCCAACGCAAGGTGGTACCCTGGGCGAGCAGGGTAAAAAGCGTGAAGCCGGTTGCGAGAATGCCGACAACGCGCTGGATCCCGTCGGGCACGCGAAAACTCTCGGTCACGGCAAGCGCCAACGCCAGTGTCACCGCTCCGCGCAGACCGCCCCACAGGATCGCGACGCGGTAGGGGCGATCGACGGCGGGCGACAGTTTGCACAGCGTCAAGAGCGGGAGCAGCCCGAACAATATGATCGCCCGGGCGGCGACAGCCGCGATGATCACCACGATGATGAGCAGGAAATCCCCGATCACGACATCTTCGAGAAGCCGAGGGATCAGCAGCGCGGCAAGAATAAAGATCAGCGCGCCGGCCCAATGCGCGAGCACATCCCAGAGTTCGCGCAGCTTGGTCCAGGCTTGTGGCGGCAACCGGCCCGGTGCCGTCAGGTTCATCGTCAACCCGGCAGCGACCACGGCGATCACGCCGGAGGCTCCGATGATCTGCTCGGCGATGATGTAGGCAAGGTAGGGCAGCGCGACGGAAATCGAGGCCTGCGCCAGTTCATGTCGGCGGAAGAGAGCCATGATCCAGACCGCGAGACGGGCCGCGATCCAGCCGGTTGCGGCGCCGCCGATGATCAACATCGGAAAGCGTGCAAGCGCCGTGCCGAGGTCGGGATCCGGGATGCCGAGCATGACGAACCCCATGAACAGGCCGAACAACGCAATGGCTGCGGCGTCGTTCAACAGGCTTTCGCCCTCGATGATCCGGACAAGTCGTCTCGGCGCCGATATTGAGCGGAATATCGAAACCACCGCCGACGGGTCGGTGGTCGACACGATGGCGCCGATCAGCAAGCACGCGGCAAGCGGCAACGTGCTCGCCCAGGACAGGGCATATCCGACACTCAGCGTCGCAACGACTACCGCCACCACCGCGAGCACCAGGATCGGCACCCAATCGTCGAGCATCCGGCGCAGGTTCATGCCCAGAGTGGCCTGAAACAGCAGGGTCGGCAGAAACACATACAGGAAAACGTTCGATCGGATAGGCAGGCCAAGGATCGCTTCGGCCACCGGGTTCAGCGCGTCGGTCAGATCGGTCTGCAGGAAGAAAATCGCGCCGGCGCCGATCAACACGCCGAGCACGGCGAGAATCACGCTATACGGCAGGCGCAACCGCTCTGCGAGCGGTTCGGCAGCGCCGATCACGAGAAAGAGCGCGGCGATGACTGTGGTGACAACGACGATTTCCATAATTCTCAAATACCAGATGAAATTGCCGACGCACGTGCGATCTTTGGTGTCGTTTCTGCCCCGGAAGTTACAGGCACCGGGATTTGCATTGGTTGTCTGTTCGCCACGACGGCATGGGACGCTCGGGGCCTATCCGGGCATTCGCCGGCACGCAGGCGGTCCGGTTTCACGCCGTGGAGGTCGACGGGGGATCGGAGGCCCAAACGAAACAAACCCGGTCACGGGACCGGGTTTGAGGTATCTCATGTGCCTGAAAACCAGTTTTGGTTTCCTGTGCGATGCTCGGCTTAGCCTTGGCGGGCTTTGAACCGGCGCTGTGTCTTGTTGATCACATACACGCGGCCTTTGCGACGCACGATCCGGCAATCGCGATGCCGGTTCTTGAGCGAGCGGAGCGAGTTCTTGACCTTCATGGCCTATCTCCTGTTCCTGTGGCGCGGGCCAGCGCCGGTGTTACGGGTGCCTCGGATCGCTCCGAAACAGTGAATTCATGGTGGGCACTACAAGGTTCGAACTTGTGACCCCTTCGATGTCAACGAAGTGCTCTACCGCTGAGCTAAGCGCCCATGAATACCTGCGCATCGTCTGCCCCAATAAAATGGGGCGCGGAAACCCGCGCCGGTAGCGGGGTCTATAAAAGGAGTCGTCAGCGTGATCAAGGGCTTTTGGCAAGAGAGTTTTCCTGTTTATGTTGAAGAGAACGAGGAGACGCGATGGACTACCCGCCCTTTCACCTGACCGAACCGAAACAACGCCTTTCCAGCGTGGTTTTTGCGTCCCCCCATAGTGCTCGCACATATCCGGCCGAATTCTTGAACCAGAGTATTCTCGACCCGCACACGATTCGGTCGTCGGAAGATGCTTTTGTCCATGAACTCATTGATTCGGCGCCCGAGTTCGGCGTTCCGCTGCTCGTTGCCGGGGTGCCCCGCGCCTATGTCGACCTGAACCGCAGTCCGGATGAGCTTGATCCCGCGCTCATCCAGGGCGCGGTGCGGCGCGGACAGAACCCGCGTGTGGCTTCGGGGCTGGGGGTCATTCCACGTGTGGTGTCCAACGGGCGTGCCATTTATGCAAGAAAGCTGACAATGGGCGAGGTGCGCTCGCGGATCGATCGCTACTGGCGTCCCTACCACGATGCGGTGCAACGGTTGCTTGAATCCGCGCATCTGACCTTTGGCCAGGCGATTCTGGTGGATTGCCACTCCATGCCTCACGAGGCCATGGACGGGGCCGTCCGGACCCGCGGACGTGCGCCCGACATCGTGCTGGGGGATCGGTTCGGCGCGGCCGCGGACGGGGAAATCGTCGACAGGATCGAAGCGGCCTTTGCCGCCGCCGGACTGCGTGTCGCGCGCAATGCTCCGTTTGCCGGTGCCTATGTCGCACAAGCCTATGGCAGGCCGTCACGCCGCCAACATGCCGTGCAGATCGAGATTGACCGGAAACTCTACATGGATGAACGGCGCATACGCCCGCATGCCGATTTCGAAGCATTCAGGACCGTCATGCGCGGGGTGGTGGCGGAAATCACGGCCATCGGTCAGGACAGGATGCCGCTGGCCGCAGAATAGCGCGCCGTGTCAGTGGAGCGCCATTTCGCCCTGTAAAAGTGGCTTTCGGTTGGCTGCATGTCGCTCGACCAGTTTCCTCTGCCGCTTGCTCGACGGGATCGGGCGAGCCGGAAGCGGATCGGTTTCGGCATCCTTCAGATGGGGAAAGATCGCATAGATTTCCTGCTGTGTTTCTACCGAAACCGATCTGAGTGTCTCGTGCCCGAGATAGAGGCTTTCGGTCGGTGCCGATTCTGCGAGGATCACCGCATGCCGGTCAAAGAGCAGATGGAAATACTCGACGGTCTCGACGCTGTGATCGACAAAAATGCCGGGCAGGGCGGTCAGCTTGATCGCGGGGACCAATACCTCGCTCGCGGAAAACATGCGTTCGACGATTCTTGATGCCACGAGCATGCGATGCTGTCGCGACACCAGCAGGTCACGCCGCGGCAAGCCATTGCCCAGGGCGCCGGCGCAGATCCGCACGGGGCGCAGCTTGGGACAGGCGCGCAATTCCTGCCCGCTTATCTTTCTGCTCATCGATGAACGCAGAACCATCGCCACGCCATCGCTGTCAAGCACGGTGTCGCCCGCCTGCAGATCCTGGACCATGCACTCTCCATAAGGTGTCGCGATCATGGTATCCTGCGTGAAACAGGGCGGCCCCAGGCTGGCCGTCGGGATCGGCGACTGGTTCGGAACCCCGTTGCCCGTGACGATGACGGCATCTCGCAGGACCGTCCCGTCGGTCGGTGTAAAGACCACGGTTCCATTTGCAAGATAGAAGGTCGCGCCGACGATCGTGGTGTTGGTGCCGCCAATCGTTACGGTTACCGTGTCGCCCAGATAGGTCTGGGTAATGTCGATGCCGTTGATGCTGTCGGTACCAAAGCCGGTCAGAAAGTCATCGTCGTTCTGATCGGTGATGGTGTATTCACTGACAGTCAGCAACGTGCCGGCGGGCGGTGGAGAGAAGGGATCAAGCGTCCAGAACTGATCTGTATATGATGTGGGCATCGGTCTCTGGCATGTTCACTGGCAACTACGCTTAGAGCCTACTGCACTGCTGTTGAAAAAGTAAGGATTTATTGATTTTCGGGGCGCATATCCATGACGCTCCGGCAAGGGTTGGCGCTTGCCGGTGCAGATGATCGGGCAAAATCGGGTCCGTCGCCCCTTTTGACGAAAAAATTGAGCTGTTCTGGTCCGATACCGGGACGCAACAGGTGCGTCGGGCGCTTCGGATCACCCTGAGTCGGTGGACGGCCAATTCGATCTTTCAGGGCGGATTGTTTCGGTGGCAGTTGTGGAACTCAGCCGCAGGCCCCGCTCATGTCCAGAATATCGCGAATCAGCACGGGCGCGATTTCGCCCTTTGCGACCACATGGCATACTCCCGCCCGCCTTGCCTTGTACCGCATGAAAGGCGACGGCAAATCCGTCGCTATGATGACCGGTGTGCAACGGAAAAGCGCGTGCAATCTTTGGCGATCAGACAGCACGGAGGCGTCGCCGGTAGGCTACGGCATTGCGTGTCAATGGTCCCCAAATGTTGCGTGCCCAACCCGCCGCAGAAGCGTTAAGGAAGCGTTGGTGCCTATCGTGGCAGTGGATTGACGCCCTTGTTATAGGCGCGCCAGTCGTTGATTTCGGGGTAATAGGTCTCTCGCCAGCGTCTGACGCGCGGGTTCATGACGCGCCGCCACAGGGGCGGTATCATCGCCGCGATGGTCATGACGGGATAGCCGTAAGGCAGTTGCGGAGCCTGTGACGTGCCGTAATTCTGGAGCAGGGGAAACCGGCGGTCGGGTTTGTAATGGTGGTCGGAATGGCGTTGCAGGTTGATGAGCAGCCGGTTCGAGGCCTTCTGTGCCGCATTCCAGGAATGCCGGGGTTGCACATGTTCGTATTTTCCGTTGCCCAGGTGTTTTCGGGTCAGCCCGTAATGTTCGACATAGTTCACCAGTTCCAGTTGCCAGATCGCGACACCGGCCTGCATCAGGAAAAGACCGATCCCGCCCCACCCCCCAAGCAGGAAGGCCAGGAGAAGCATTGCGGCCTGCAACGCCCAGTATCTGAAGAAGGGGTTGGACCGGTGGGTCCAGGGCAGATCCCTGCGGGCCAGCTTGTCGCGCTCCGCCCGGAATGAAGAGATCAGGCTTTGCTTCAGAACGCGCGGATAAAAGCGGTGGAAGCCCTCGTTATAGCGCGCCGTGACCGGGTCGCGCGGCGTGCCGACATAGCGATGATGGACCAGCAGATGTTCCGAGCGGAAGTGCGAGTAGAGCACCATCGCCAGCAGGATGTCGGCGAGCATCCGCTCGGCGCGGCTGCGCTGGTGCATCAGTTCGTGACCGTAATTGATGCCGATGGTGCCCGTGATCACGCCAACCCCGAAGAACACCATGAGCTTTTCCGGCAGCGACAGGTGATCGGCACCGTGCACGTACCAGATCAGGCCGAACACGGTCAGGAATTGCACCGGCACCCAAAGGATGGTCAGGGCCTTGTACCACGCCAGATCCGCGTCAGGCGTGTCGGGATCCGCGTTTTCAAGATCCAGGCCGACGAGCCCGTCCAGCCCGGCGAATGCATACCAGGTGACAAGCGGCAACAGCAGCACGGTCCAGCCGCCCCAGATCGCGCTGATCCAGGCGATCGGAACCAGCGCGAAGGATATCCAGAAAGGGATCGCAGTCTGCCATTTCCTGAGCGTTGCATTTGAGATCATCGGTCTGTCCATGCTGCCGAAGCCATCGGTTATCTGTGTCACGCACCGCGCCAGAGGTCAAAAGCCTTGCGCATCACTGTGGGTAGATCCGAGGGCCGGAAATCGGCGGAGGTAACGAAACTTCCCGTTGCGGGCCGTGCGTCGATGGCGGCGACCGTGGTGCGAACCGTAAGAATGAGATGGAAGTGGGTGAAGGTATGGCGCACCTGTGCGGGCAGCGTATCCCACTCGGCATCGAGCGGCGGCGTCTCTGCCGGGGTCGCGGCCCAGTCGGATCCGGGCCAGCCAAGCATCCCGCCCAGCAATCCCTTGTCGGGCCGACGTTCCAGCAACCAGGCGCCATCCGTCCGGCGCACCAGATAGATGATGCCGTAGCGGGTGGGTTTCGCCTTTTTGGGGGATTTGCGTGGAAGCAGATTGGCGGTGCCTTTCCGTCGCGCGGCACAGGGCGCGTAGACCGGGCAGATGCCGCAAGCCGGTGATTTCGGCGTGCAGATCGTTGCGCCCAGATCCATCACCGCCTGGGCATAATCACCCGGTCGCTCGCCGGGTGTCAGCGCGGCAGCGTGCGCGCGCAGTTCGGGTTTGGCACCGGGCAGCGGCGCGTGAATATCGTACAGGCGCGCCATGACCCGTTCGACATTCCCATCCATCACTGTTTCGGGGCGACCGAACGCAATCGCGGAAATCGCGGCGGCCGTGTAGGGGCCAATTCCGGGCAGCGACAGCAGCGCGTCATGGGTGTCGGGGAATCGCCCGCCATGATCGGCGGTGACGACGCGCGCGCATTTCAGCAGGTTCCGTGCGCGGGCGTAATACCCCAGGCCGGCCCATTCCCCCATCACCGCGCCATCCTCTGCCGCCGCAAGATCGCTGACCGTGGGCCAGCGTTCGGTGAAACGGTGGAAATAGTCCTTGACCGCGGCAACCGTGGTCTGTTGCAGCATCACTTCCGACAGCCAGACGCGGTAAGGATCGGGCGCGCGCGTGTCGCCCGGGGGCACTCTCCAGGGCAAAACCCGGGCGTGCCGGTCATACCAGTCCAGCAGGCTGTCCGCGATCCCCGCGGTCGGACCGGGTGCAGTGGTTTCGTCGTCACGCATTCTTTATGCCGATGGCCTCCGGTTTCGCTGGCACCTGCCTGTGCGGGCTTTACAATAGGCGCAACCGAAGCGGAAACCAGTCATGGCAGAACGGAAATCCACAACCCGAGGGTTCAAGCGAACCGCCAGCGTGCTCAGCGACCGGATTCGCAAGGCCGGCGAGAGCCGGGGATTTGCCGTATCGCGGCTGTTGACACATTGGGCTGAAATTGCCGGCCCGGACGTGGCCAGCATCGCGCGCCCGGTTAATGTCACATATGGGCGTGGCGGGTTCGGCGCGACGTTGACCTTGCTGACCACCGGTGCGCAGGCGCCTATGCTGGAAATGCAGAAAGAAGCCCTGCGCACCAAGGTGAATGCGGTTTACGGCTATAACGCGATCAGCCGCGTGCGGATTACCCAGACCGCCGCAACCGGTTTTGCCGAGGGCCAGGCACTGTTCCAGACCCCCAAACCTGCCAGTGAGCCGACACTGGCCCCAGAAATCCTGGCCAGCGCCTCCCAGGCTGCCAGCCCGATTGAAAACGACGATTTGCGCCAGGCCCTTGAAAGACTTGGGCGCAACGTTCTAAGCAAATCCAAACATCAATGAAGAGGTTCTCATGACCCGACATTTCGCGATTTTTGGCGCGGCGGCCGTTCTGGCTGTCGGTGCCGCATTTTTCGCTGACGAGCGCGCCCCGTTGACATCCCAGACCTTTATCGGAGCGGCCAATGCACAGGATGCCGCCGAGGTCGATATCTCGACGATCGTCGAAATGGTACAGGGTGCCGAAGACGCGCCGATCACGATGATCGAATATGCGTCCTATACCTGTCCGCACTGCGCCGACTTTCATCAGGGTGCGTATCAGGAGATCAAGAAGAACTATATCGATACCGGCAAGGTCAGGTTGATCTACCGCGAGGTCTATTTCGACAAATTCGGTCTCTGGGCATCGATGGTGGCCCGCTGTGGCGGTGCGGAAAAGTTCTTTGGCATTTCCGATCTGATCTACAAGGGCCAGCCGGAATGGTCCAAGATGGGCGGCGCGCAGGAGATCGTGGGCGAATTCCGCAAGATCGGCCGCCTGGCGGGGATCGATGAGGCCGCGCTCGACGCCTGCCTGCAAGATGGTGAAAAGGCGCAGACCCTTGTCGCATGGTACCAGCAGAACGCGACCGAAGATGAGGTGACCGGCACACCGTCTTTCGTGATCAACGGAGAAAAGGTCGCGAACCAGAGCTATGCTGAGTTCGAAAAGCTGTTCGAAGCGGAGCTTGCCAAGCAATGACAGCGCCGCTGGCCGGATTGAAGGTCGTTGAACTGGCCCGCATACTGGCGGGCCCCTGGGCGGGTCAGACCCTGTCGGATCTGGGCGCGGATGTTATCAAGGTCGAGTCGCCCGCCGGCGATGATACGCGGGCCTGGGGGCCTCCCTTTGTCACGCGCGGCAACGATGAAAGCGCCGCCTATTTTCATTCGACCAATCGTGGTAAGGCCTCTGTCACCGTCGATTTTTCGACACCGGACGGGCAGGCGCGTCTGCGCGAGTTGATCCGGGATGCGGATATCTTCATCGAAAACTTCAAGGTTGGCGGTCTGAAGAAATACGGCCTGGATTTCGACAGCCTGTCCGCTGTTAACCCGCGCCTGATCTATTGCTCGGTCACCGGGTTTGGACAGACCGGACCCTACGCGCATCGCGCCGGGTACGATTTCATCATCCAGGGCATGTCCGGTCTGATGTCGATCACCGGTGAGCCCGATGGCCAGCCGCAAAAGTCCGGCGTCGCGATCACCGATATCTTTACCGGTGTTTATGCAACGACCGCGATTCTCGCGGCCCTTCATCAACGCGGGCGCACGGGACGGGGACAGCATATCGACATGGCGCTGCTGGATGTCGCGGTGGCGGTGACGGCCAATCAGGCGCTGAACTATCTGACGACCGGCAAGGCACCACAGCGTATGGGCAACGGCCATGTCAACCTGACCCCTTATCAGGCCTTTGACTGTGCCGACGGTCATATCATCATCGCCACGGGGAACGATGCGCAATACCAGCGCCTCTGCCGCCTGCTCGGACTGGATGACATGGCCGAGGCGCCGGAATTTCTGCGCAACAAGGACCGGCTGGCCAATCGCCGGGTGATGATTGCCCGTCTCAACGGGGCCACGGCCGGCTGGACCAAGGCGGACCTGCTGGCGGGGTGCGAAGCGCAGGGCATTCCGGCCGGCCCGATCAACGATCTGCAAGAGGTCCTGGCGGATCCGCAAGTCGTGGCCCGCGGAATGCAGATCGAGCTTGACGGCATACCGGGCATTCGCGCGCCGTTCCGCTTTTCCGACGCGGAACTGGCGCTGCATCGGCCTGCCCCGAAACTGGGTGAAGACAATCCGGAGCAAGCGCGCGGGGCGGAGTGAGGGCGCGGGTGCCCGGCTCAGGCGTTCTTGACGATAAGGAACACCCGCGCCGCGCCGCTCTCGGCGACGATGGCATGTTCGATATCCGCCGCATAGCGGCCGGTATCTCCGGTATGCAACATGCTTGAGGCGTTGCCCGACGTGACCCGCACCGCGCCCTCCAGCACGGTCAGTTGTTCACGCGCGCCGCGCGCGTGCGGCTGGCTGCGCAAGGCCCCGTCGGGTTTGAACGTGATGTCATAGACTTCGTGTCCACCGGCCTCTTCGGGGGGCGACAGGATACGGATGCGGCATCCCTGGCCCATATTTTCGATGCTGGGAACGTCGTCGGCGCGCAGCAGGTCGATCCGGTCACTGGCAGGGTCGGCATCCAGGAGCCCCGCAAAATCAACCTGCAGGGCGCGCGTCAGGTTCCACAACGTGGCGATGGTCGGGCTGCTTTCGCCACGTTCGATCTGGCTGACCATGGAGCGTGACACACCCGACAGGTTTGACACTGCTTCAAGCGACAGGCCCTGCTCCCGGCGCGCTTCTTTCAGCCGCGCCGGCAACAACGTCAGGATATCGTCCATTTTTTCCGTCATGGCGGATTCATTCCGACGTAGGGTGACACTTGTCAATACGGTTCAAAGGGTTTTGGATGCTTGCCAGCGCTATGCCGCATTGCAGCAGATCAATGTCGGTGTACCAAACATACGTGATTGTCATCCCGGGAGTCGCAACTTCGGCAGAATATTGGTGCCGTACCGCAATCGGGACATTGGCCATAGGAGAGGACCTGTAATGACTGATATCGTAATTCTGGACGGTGCACGTACCGCCATCGGAACCTTTGGCGGCGCGCTTGCCAGCACGGCACCCATCGATCTGGCCACGGTCGCCAGCGAAGCCGCGCTGGAACGGTCGGGTGTCGAGGCGGCACAGATCGGCAATGTCGTGTTTGGTCACGTGATCAACACCGAACCTCGCGACATGTATTTGTCGCGCGTTGCCGCGATGCAGGCCGGTGTGTCCGAGGGAACGCCGGCAATGAACGTCAACCGGCTTTGTGGGTCTGGTGCGCAGGCCATCGTATCCGCCGTGCAATCGCTGATGCTGGGCGACGCGGAATTTGCTCTTGCGGGCGGTGCCGAGAGCATGTCGCGCAGCCCCTACATCGTGCCCCAGCAGCGTTGGGGCGCCAAGATGGGTGACATCAAGACACTCGACATGATGCTGGGCGCGCTGAATTGTCCGTTCGGAACCGGACATATGGGGGTCACTGCCGAGAACGTCGCCGCAGAACATCAGGTCAGCCGCGAAGCGCAGGACGAATTCGCGCTCTTGAGCCAGCAGCGCGCCGCCAAGGCCATCGAAGAAGGGCTGTTTGAGAGCCAGATTGTCCCGGTTCAGGTCAAGGTCCGCCGCGATACGGTTGATTTCAAGGTGGACGAGCACCCCAAGACCACCACGATCGAGGCGCTTGCTGGATTGCGGGCCGTGTTCAAGAAGGATGGCAGCGTCACTGCCGGGAATGCCAGCGGTATCAACGACGGTGCCGCCGCGATCGTACTGGCGACGGCCGATGCGGCAGAGAAGGCGGGGCTGAAGCCCAAGGCGCGCATTCTCGGATATGCGCATGCGGGCGTGCGCCCCGAGGTCATGGGGATCGGGCCGGTGCCGGCGGTGCAAAACCTGCTCAAGCGTACCGGACTGAGCGTGGACGATTTCGATGTGATCGAGAGCAACGAGGCGTTCGCCGCGCAGGCGCTGGCCGTCAACAAGGAACTCGGACTCGATGCAGCGAGGGTGAACCCCAATGGCGGGGCAATCGCGTTGGGTCATCCGGTCGGTGCAACGGGGGCAATCATCACCATCAAGACGCTTTACGAACTCGAACGGACCGGCGGGTCCAAGGGGCTGATCACCATGTGTATCGGTGGCGGCCAGGGTATCGCGCTGGCGATCGAACGTCTCTGAGCGTAAGGGGGCCGGGGGGCGATATGCCCCCCATATCCCGACATCTAAAAAAAGCGCATCGCGTGGTGGGCGATGAAATTGGTCCCTTTGGCCCTGGTCCGATTTACGCAATGCGATTCGGTGCCGCCGCGTTTTCATTCGTCAGCGCCAGAGGAATGCCCAGCAATATGGATGTTCCCTGCTCGACGGCGTTCACCCTTACGCAGCCGCCGTGACTTTTCAGGATCTCTTCCACGATCGACAGGCCCAGCCCGCTGCCTTCTCCGGATTCAAGCTGGCTGAAGCGTCGAAAGGCGAGCTCGACCTTGTTCAATGGCAATCCGCATCCATCGTCTTCGATGATAAGGTGAGCGGCCCGGTCATCGCGGCGCGTTCGCACGCTGATGCGCGACAGGTGCGGGCCTCCGTGCCGCAATGCGTTGTCGATCAGGTTTGTCATCGCCTCTCCGAGGAGCACGGCGTCGCCGATCACGGGCAGCCTTTCGGGCGTGGCGTCGAATTCGAAATCGATGTTTCGCGACAGGATCTCGGGCCCAACATCTGAACAGACCCGTTCCGCGACTTGGTTCAATTCGATGAGTTCGGGTGTCCTGAGGCCGTCATAGCGCAAGCGTTCGAGCGAAAGCAGACTTTCCGCCAACCGGGCTGTTGCGCGCGCAGATGCGATCAGTTCCTGTTCACGTACCAGCCGCTGCTCGGGTTCTTGAACATCGGGCAGGGTTTCCGCCAGCGAAAGCATGGCCGCCGTCGGATTGCGCAACTGGTGCGCGGCGTCCGAGATAAAAGCCTGATGGGCCTGAATGCTGTCTTCCACCTGTTTCAACAGACCGTTCAGCGTTTCCACGATCCCTGAGACCTCAGATTGCACCGGCCGTTTGATGCGACTGAGATCGTCTGGCGACCGCTGCTCGATGGCATCCTGCAATCCGCGCAAGCGGCGCAAGCCAAGCTGGACGCCGAACCAGACGACAACGGCCAAGACCGCCATCAGCGCGCCCATGATCGCCAGGGTGCGCCGCGCGAGCGTCAGGGCAAAGGCGTGGCGATCACTCGCCCGCTGCCAGACCGTGACAACCGTTTCTCCGGTGAGATTGTCGATGGTGGTAAGCTCCGACAAACGCAAAACGCGCACCCGATCACCGCGATAGTTTGCCAAAGTGCCAATGGCCACGCAATCTTGAGCGCCTAGGGCACCACACAGGCAGCGTCCCCGCGCCACCTCCAGAGATCAGAAATCCAGATCTGCATAATGCGGCGGCGGTCGAAAGCCGGGAACCTGATCGACCAGGATCGATCGAAACGCCGGACGGGATTTGATCTTGGCGTACCAGTCCTTGACGACCGAGGACCGGTTCCAGTCCACGTCGGAAATGTAATCCAGCGCCGACAGATGTGCGGCTGCCGCAAAATCCGCCAGCGTCATCACATTCCCCGCCAGCCAGCGACGATGATCCAGCAACCATGCCATGTAATCCAGGTGGTACTTGATCGCCTTTGCCCCGGCCTTGACATTGCGGCTGTCCGGATAGCCTTGCCCCGTGACCTTCTTGTTGATGCGCTCATAGAGCAGTTTCGATGTCACTTCGTGGTGAAACTTGTCATCGAACCATCCCACGAGCCGGCGGACCTCATAGCGGTCTTCGGGCGATGTCGGCAGCAGCGCCGGTTCCGGGCGCGTTTCCTCGAGATACTCGCAGATCGCCGTACTTTCGGCCATCATCCGCCCGTCGAGCTTGAGAACCGGCACCTTTGCGGCAGGGTTGCGGCGCAGAAAGTCGGCATCTGCTTCCCAATACCGTTCTTCTACCAGTTCGACTTCGATCTTCTTTTCGGCCAGCGAGAGCCTGACCTTGCGGCAAAACGGGGAAAGGGGAACGTGAAAGAGGCGAGCCATGATGATCCGGGTGATGGGGATATGTCGCATCTCAATGCCCCGCCCGTGCGGGATTTTCAATCCTTCACGCGCGCCTGTGTCGTCAGGGGCCACAGGGTTGGCACAAATCGGCTCGTGCAACTGGCCGGCGCCCGTGCGCGTCGCTTGGCCTTACTCGAAACACCGGACCCGGCCATCGGCGCGGATGGTTGCCGCACCGTCGGCGATCTGCGCGGCGCGGCGGCGCAGACCTGCGGAAGGCTTGCCCGCGGACCGGGTCTTGGGCGAGGGCAGCACCGCCGCCAGCCGTGCGGACTGGGTCGCGGTGAGCTTGGCGGGATCGACGTTGAAATAATGTGCTGCAGCGGCTCCAACGCCAAACACGCCTTCGTCCATCTCTGCGATGTTCAGATAGACTTCGAGAATGCGTTTCTTGGACCAGATCGCTTCGACGGCGGGGGTAATCGCCGCTTCGAGCGCCTTGCGCAGCCAATTACGATCCTGCCAGAGGAAGACGTTCTTGACCACCTGTTGCGTAATGGTCGATCCCCCGCGCGTGCTGCCTTCGGAAATCGCGGCGCGGATCGCGGCCACGTCGAACCCCCAGTGCAGGCAGAAATTGGCGTCTTCCGCTGCCACGGCCGAGCGGGCCATCACCGGCGCAATGTCTTCGATCGGAACCCAGTTCTGCCGGACCGGTTGACCGAGCCTGCGTCCTTCGCTCCACATGGTTTGTGTCGTCGGCGGATTCACAAAGGCAAACAGCACGACGAGGAACAGAATCACGGCGATCACAACCAGCGCCGCACGCAGCACCAGACTGCGCAGAACCGCCAGCGGGCGCGTCCGCAGTTGCCCAAGGCCCGCGCGCATGCGCCCCTGACTTTTGCTTTTCGGTTTTTTCCTGGTTGCTGTCTTTGCCATGCGCGCAGCTATACCATCCCGCGCGCCATGCAACAGCGTCCGCATGGCATTTGCGCGAAATTTGCGCGTCCATTGGTGCGGGCCCGGGTTGACAACATGCCGTGCTGTTGTTGCATCGGGCCAAAGCATTGATGGGAAATCGAATGGCCATGGCACTGGATTACAACGCGCTCGCAACGACAATCGACTCGCTGACACGCGGGGAAACCGACGAAATCGCGCTTATGGCGACCGTGGCCTGCGAGGTGCATCATGCGGATGATCGCTTTGACTGGACGGGTTTTTATCGGGTTGTGGCACCGGAACTGCTCAAGATCGGTCCCTATCAGGGTGGGCATGGCTGTCTCGTGATCCCGTTTTCCCGGGGCGTCTGTGGGGCGGCAGCGCGCACGGGCGAGACTCAGTTGGTGCCCGATGTCGAGGCATTTCCCGGCCATATCGCCTGTGCAACGTCAACGCGCTCGGAACTGGTGATTCCCGTGCGCGCCGGCGACGGAAGGCTGATCGGGGTATTCGACATAGACAGCGACCGGCCCGACGCCTTCACGCAGCAGGATGCCACGGAATTGGGCAGGATTCTGACCTCGGTGTTCGCGGGATAGGGACTATTCACGCTTTGGCGTGAAATTATGGTTGATTTTTTCATCCGCTCGACGCACCGTGAAAAACACGATCATTTTTTCACGGCAGGCCGATGCTTCAGACCGACACCCTTCATCCACAGAGTCTTGGAGCCGATCTGCGGGCGCTGCGCAAGGCGCGGGGCATCACGCTCGCCGAGCTTGCGGAGTCGCTGGGACGTTCGGTGGGCTGGCTGTCGCAGGTCGAGCGCGACCTGTCCGAACCGTCGATCACCGATCTGCGCCACATCGCGGCGTCTCTGGACGTACCGGTCTCGATGTTGTTCGGTCATGCACCGGCCCCGGCAGCGGAAGCCGGTTATGTCGTGCGCGCAGGGGCGCGGCGCACCATCGGTTCGGGCGCGGCGGGGCTGGTCGAAGAGCTCCTGTCGCCTGATCTGACCGATGATTTCGAAATGGTGCACTCGACCTTCAAGCCGCATTCGCGCATTGGCGAGGTCGTCGTGCGCGCGACGCAGGAGGTGGGTTATGTCATCTCGGGCAAGCTGGACCTCGTCATTTCGGGGCAGGGTTTCACGGTGAACCCGGGCGACAGTTTCCGCATCCGTGGCGAACCGTTCGAATGGATCAACCCGTATGATGAGCCCGCCGTTGCGATCTGGGTGATCGCGCCGCCGGTGTATTGACGCCATGAGCTTTCAGGCCTGGACTATATTTGCGCTGTTCTGGGTGGTGTTCGTGACCACGCCCGGTCCCAATGCGGTCAACTGCATCACCAATGGTATGAACCTGCCGTTTCGCCGTGCGATGATCGGGGTGCTGGCGATCCTCACCCAGGCGAGCCTGTTTCTGGTCCTGTCCGCTTTGGGCGTCACCGCCCTGATCGCGACGTCGCCCACGGGATTCCTGATTGCCAAGCTGACCGGCGCGGGTTTCCTGATCTGGCTTGGCGTCCGTGGCTGGCTGCGCGCCGGTCTGCCGGTGAACGCCGATCAGCGGCCTTCCCGGCACGTCTATCTGCACGCGCTGGCGATTGCCACGATCAATCCCAAAAGCGTTGCGGGTTATCTGGCCGCCTTCTCGCAATTCGTTCAGCCCGACGTGCCGATCTGGCAGCAGATGATCGTCATCATCCCGACCGCGTTGACGATCACCGCGCTCAGCTACACGGGTTTTACCGTTCTGGGGGCGGTGCTTGGCCGCGCTGCGCTCGGGGCGGTGTTCAATGTCTGGGTGCGCCGGGTGATGGCGGTCTGTTTCATCGTCTATGGCGTTCTGCTGGGCATCAGCACCACGCCGCAAGCCGGGAGGTAACGATATGCGCAAGGGATCCTGCAACTGTGGCGGTGTCGCCTTTGAGATCAACGGGCCGATTCAACCGCCGAGCGTCTGCCATTGTGGCCAATGCCGCAAACAATCGGGCCATGTCTGGGCTTCGGCGGTGGTGCAGCAGGCGGACCTCTCGCTGGCCGCGCAGGACAGCTTGCGCTGGTATCGCGCCAGCGACAGCGCAAGGCGCGGATTTTGCGGCACCTGTGGCGCATTCCTGTTCTGGCAACACGATGACGAAGACACGATTTCGGTGGCGATGGGGGCGCTTGAGGCACCGACCGGCCTGCACCTCGCCCGGCATATCTTTGTCGCCGACAAGGGCGATTACTACGACATAACCGACGATCTGCCGCAAAGCGCGCAATAGGAGGAGAACACGATATGGCGGAGTTTCCGACGCAGGCCCGCGTGGTCATCATCGGCGGTGGCGCGGTTGGTGCATCATCGCTCTATCACCTTGCCAGGGCGGGTTGGACCGACTGCGTCCTGCTGGAAAAGAACGAGTTGACGGCGGGATCGACCTGGCACGCCGCGGGCAATGTGCCCACCTTTTCCACAAGCTGGTCGATCATGAATATGCAGCGCTATTCGACCGAGCTTTATCGAGGACTGGCCGAAGAGGTCGACTATCCGATGAATTACCATGTCACCGGCTCGATCCGGCTGGGACACAGCCGGGAACGGGTGCAGGAATTCGAGCGGGCAAAGGGCATGGGCCGCTATCAGGGCATGGATATCGAGATGATGTCGCCGAAAGAGGCGCAGGACATCTATCCGTTTCTCGAACTGCATGACCTTCAGGGTGTGCTCTATGATCCCAACGATGGCGACATCGATCCCAGCCAGTTGACACAGGCTCTGGCCAAGGGCGCGCGCGATATGGGCGCGCGGATCGAACGGTTCTGCCCGGCCACCGGTGTCAGCCGCGAAAACGGAGAATGGATCGTACACACCCACAAGGGCGACATCCGGTGCGAATACGTGGTCAACGCCGCCGGATATTACGCCCAGCAGGTCGGCGAATGGTTCAAACCCTATGGCGGGCGCACCGTTCCGATGATGGTGATGAGCCATCAATACATGCTGACCGACGAGATACCCGAGATCGAAGCGTTCACACGGGATCATGGCAAGCTGCCCTTGCTGCGAGATGTCGACAGCTCTTATTACCTGCGACAGGAAAAAACCGGTCTGAACCTTGGTCCGTACGAGCGCAACTGCAAGGCGCACTGGATCACCCCGGACGATCCGTTTCCCGAGGATTTCAGCTTTCAGCTCTATCCGGACGATCTGGAGCGTCTGGAATGGTATATCGAAGACGCCATGGCGCGGGTGCCGCTGCTGGGGCGGGTGGGTGTGAACAAGGTCATCAACGGCCCGATCCCCTATGCGCCGGACGGCTTGCCTCTGATCGGGCCGATGCCGGGCGTGCCCAATGCGTTCGAAGCCTGCGTCTTTACCTTTGGCATTGCCCAATCGGGCGGGGCGGGCAAGGTGCTGGCCGAATGGATCACCGAGGGTCAGACCGAATGGGATATGTGGGCGGTCGATCCGCGCCGCTATACCGACTATACCGACAGCGATTATTGCATCGCCAAGGGCATGGAGACCTATGGCCACGAATACGCGATGCATTTCCCGTGGCATTCATGGCCCGCTGGCCGTGACAGGAAACTGTCGCCCGTACATGACAAGGTCAGGGAACTTGGCGGGGTGATGGGCGCCTATAATGGTTGGGAGCGCGCCAACTGGTTTGCAAAGCCGGGCGATGACACCAGCGAAGAGACAACCCAGACATGGAATCGCGCGGGACCGTGGGAGGCGCGCATCCGCGAGGAATGCGAGGCCGTTCGGGATCACGTGGGGGTGCTGGACCTGCCCGGTTTCTCGCGCTTCAATCTGGGTGGCGTGGGCGCGGCAGAGTGGTTGCGCACACGTATCGCCGGCGGATTGCCCCGGCCGGGACGCATGAATCTGGCCTATTTCGCGGACGAGCGCGGCCGCGTCGTCACCGAGATGAGCGTCATGCGTCATTCCGAAGATTTCTTTACCCTGATCACCGCCGCCAGCGCGCAATGGCACGACTGGGACCTGCTGCAATCGACCTTGCCGAACGGTGTCGATCTGACCGATCAGACGCGCGACTATTCCGCGCTGATTGTGACCGGCCCCGACTCCCGCGCGCTCTTTGCAGCGCTGGCCCCTGACGCGGATCTGACCCTCCCCTGGCTCTCGCATCAGCCGGCAGAGGTGGCTGGTCAACCTGCCGCATTGGCACGGGTCAGTTTTGCGGGTGAGCTGGGTTGGGAAATTCATGCCGCGAACGAACACATCCCGGCGATTTATCAGGCGGTTCTGGACGCAGGCGCGCGGCCATTCGGGATGTTCGCACTGAACAGCCTGCGCATCGAAAAAGGCTATCGCGCATGGAAGGGCGATTTGTCGACCGATTACTCGCTGCTCGAAGCCGGTCTTGAGCGTTTCGTGAAACTGGACAAGATCGAGGACTTTCCGGGGAAGGTGGCGTTGCAGGCCGAGAAACAGCGGGGCAGCGCCAAGCGGTTTGTCACTCTGCTGGTTGATGCAGGGGACGCGGATGCCCCCTATATGTCGACGCTTTGGCATGATGGTGAGGTCGTCGGTGAGACCACATCGGGCGCGTGGGGCTATCGCATTGGCGGATCGGTCGCACTTGGCATGTTGCGCAGCGACCTGGCCGTGCCCGGCACACGGATCGAGGTTGAAATCTATGGCGAACGCCGGCCCGCCACCGTGCAACCTGATCAGCCGTTGTGGGATCCCGGGAATGAAAGGTTGCGTGCATGAGCGAGATCACCCTTCTTGACGGTGCGATCGGGCAGGAACTGGTGCGGCGCAGCGGAGATCGCGCAACGCCACTCTGGTCCACGCGCGTGATGATCGACAAGCCCGGGCTGGTCGAGGACGTGCACAGCATCTATTTCAGGGCAGGCGCGACCGTGGCCACCACCAACACCTATGCCGTGCATCGCAGCCGTCTCGCGCGGGTGGGATTGCAGGATCAGGTCCTGCCGCTGATCGATGTCGCTCTGACGCAGGCAACGAGGGCGCGGGACGCCCACGGACACGGTCGCATCGCGGGGTCGCTTGGGCCGCTGCTTGCGACCTACCGGCCGGATTTGCGACCCGATCCGGCCGAGGCCGAAGAGAAATTCGGCGCGTTGATCGGGGCGATGGAGGACCGCGTCGACCTGTTTCTGATCGAAACCGTGTCATCGTTGCTCGAAGCCGAAGGCATCTTGCGCGCGACGGCGAAATCAACCCGGCCCGTATGGTTGTCGATGACGGTCGACGATGATGACGGGACATGCCTGCGATCCGGCGAACCGCTTGCCGATATCGCGCCTTTGCTTGACCGTTTCGATCCGCAGGCGGTCCTGCTCAACTGCTCCCGCCCGGAAGCTTTCGCGCAGGGGATGCCGATACTGGCAGGCTTCGGTCGGCCGTTTGGTGGCTATGCAAACGGCTTCACGCGGATTTCCGAGGGGTTTCTCAGGGATGCGCCGACGGTGGACGCCCTTGAGCAACGGGTGGACCTCGGCCCCGAGGCCTATGCGGACCATGTGATGCGGTGGATCGGGCAGGGGGCCACGATTGTCGGCGGTTGCTGTGAAGTCGGGCCGGATCACGTCGCGGAACTGTCCCGTCGGCTGCGCGCGGACGGGCACACCATCATCTGAGCCGGAACCGACCGGGGCGCATCTTACCTAATTGGGGAAACCATCAATGACCAAACTTCCTGACGCGGCCCGCGTCGTTATCATCGGTGGCGGTGTCGTGGGCTGTTCCGTCGCCTACCATCTGGCGCGGCTTGGCTGGACCGATATCGTGCTGCTCGAACGCAAGCAACTGACCAGCGGCACAACCTGGCACGCGGCCGGATTGATCGCGCAATTGCGGGCCACGGCGAACATGACGCGATTGGCCAAGTACAGCCAGGAGCTATATGGAAAGCTCGAGGCTGAGACCGGCGTGGCAACAGGCTTCAAGCGCGTCGGGTCCATCACCGTTGCCTTGACCGACGAGCGGCGCGAGGAACTGTTCCGCTCGGCGGCGATGGCGCGCGCCTTTGGCGTCGATATCGAAGAGATAACCCCGTCGGAGGTCGGTGAACGCTATCCGCATCTGAATCTGGATGGCGTGGTGGCAGGGGTCTACCTTGACAAGGACGGTCAGGGCGATCCGGCCAATATCGCGCTCGCGCTGGCCAAGGGCGCGCGCCAGCGCGGAGCGGTTATTGCCGAACATACGCGGGTCACGGGGGTGCGGCGTGACGGGCGGCGGATCACCGGGGTCGATTATGAAAACGCGTCCGGCGGCGGGCATATCGCCTGTGACCATGTGGTGAACTGTGCCGGCATGTGGGGTCATCAGGTGGGCCGGATGCTGGGCACCAACGTCCCGCTGCAAGCGTGCGAGCATTTCTATATCGTGTCAGAACCGGTGGACGGGCTGACGCAATTGCCGGTTCTGCGGGTGCCGGATGAATGCGCCTATTACAAGGAAGACGCGGGCAAGATGATGCTGGGCGCGTTTGAACCGGTATCCAAACCATGGGGGCCGATCCCCGAGAATTTCGAATTTGACCAGTTGCCCGAGGATTTCGATCACTTTGAACCCATTCTGGAGATGGCGGTGAACCGGCTGCCGCTGCTGGGCAATGCAGGGATCCACACCTTCTTCAACGGTCCGGAGAGCTTTACTCCGGATGACGCCTATCATCTGGGGCGGGCCCCCGAGATGGAGAATGTCTGGGTCGCCGCGGGGTTCAACTCGGTCGGGATCCAGTCCGCGGGTGGCGCGGGCATGGCACTGGCGCAGTGGATGGAGGACGGAGAGAAACCGTTCGACCTTGGCGATGTGGACATTTCGCGGATGCAACCGTTTCAGGGCAACACGCGTTACCTGACCGAGCGCGCAACGGAAACGCTGGGCCTGCTCTATGCCGATCACTTCCCCTATCGGCAAAAGGCCACCGCGCGCGGGGTTCGGCGCTCGCCGTTTCATGCGCATCTCGCCGGGCGTGGCGCGGTGTTCGGCGAACTGGCGGGTTGGGAGAGGGCGAACTGGTTCGCGCGCGACGATCAGCCGGCGGAGTACCAGTATACGTGGAAACGACAGAACTTCTTTGAGAATGTCGCTGCCGAGGTCAACGCCGTGCGGATCAATGTCGGCATGTATGATATGTCGTCCTTTGGCAAGCTGCGCGTCGAGGGGCGGGATGCCGAGGCGTTCCTGAACCATGTCTGCGGGGCGGATATGTCGGTGCCGGTGGGGCGCATCGTCTATACCCAATTCCTGAACGTGCGGGGCGGGATTGAGGCGGATGTGACCGTGACCCGCCTGTCGGAAACCGCCTATCTCGTGGTGACACCCGCCGCGACCCGGCTGGCGGATGAAACCTGGATGCGGCGGCATGTGGGTGACAGGGCGGTGGTGATCACCGATGTCACGGCGGCAGAGGGCGTGCTGGCGGTGATGGGACCAAACGCACGCAAGCTGCTGCAGGCGGTGTCGCCCAGCGACATGAGCAACGAGTCGCACCCCTTTGGCACCGCGCGCGAGATCGAACTGGGCCTGGGGCTGGCGCGGGCGCACCGGGTGTCTTACGTGGGCGAGCTGGGCTGGGAGATTTATGTCGGTGCCGACATGGCGGCCCATGCCTTTGAAACGCTTTCCCGCGCGGGCGAGTCTTTCGGGCTGACCCTGTGCGGGATGCACATGATGGATTGTGCGCGGATCGAAAAGGGTTTCCGTCATTTCGGTCATGACATCACCTGCGAGGATCATGTGCTCGAAGCGGGGCTGGGCTTTGCGGTCAAGACCGCCAAGCCCGGTTTCGTGGGGCGCGACGCCGTGCTGGCCAGGAAAGAGGAGGGGCTGGGCCGCAGGATGCTGCAATTCAAGCTGCGCGACGGCGAGCCGCTGCTCTATCACAACGAGCCGGTCCTGCGCGATGGCGAGATCGTCGGCTACCTGTCTTCGGGGGCCTACGGTCATCACCTGGGGGCGGCGATGGGCCTGGGGTATGTGCCGTGCCGGGGGGAAACCGCAGCGGATGTGCTGGCCTCGCGCTACGAGATCGACGTGGCCGGCGTGCGGGTCGCGGCGGAGGCGTCTCTGAAGCCGATGTACGACCCCGGATCGAAGCGGGTGCGGATGTAACTCGTTCGAGTCTTTCATGGTCCGGCGTTCAGGGAACGCCGGACGGCCTCCGGCGGGGATATTTTCAGCAGGAAAAAAAGATATCAGGACAAGGCCTTGCGGAATTCGAGAAAACGCGGGTCGGTGCCGACGCGTGCGTTCATCGCCTCGCGCAGGGCGCTGACGCTTTTGAGCGGGCGCATGGCGACCTCGAAGACCTGGATCAGACCGTCATCGTTCAGGGTGATCAGATCCACGCCAACCGCGTCGAGATCGCCGATCCTGCATTGAAATTCGAGGGCCCAGTCAACGCCTGACCCCATGATGCGCCGATAGTGAAAATCTCTGAACACCTGACCCACATGGCCGAGCACGGCAGCGACCGGCGCGCGTCCGGTCCAGGTGGCGTAGTATGTCGGCGGCATGAACCGGATGTCTTCGGCGAGCAGCTCGGCGATCAGGGTATCGTCGCCCTTGGCAACGACCTCCTGTATGCGAGTGATGGTCGGGTGCATGGTCTTGCTCCTTGGTCGTGGATACGCAACCGTCGCCGATGGCCGGGCATCCCGCAAGCCGGACGTTACGGGAGCTTGTCCTCGTCGCCGCTGGGGGATAGGCAGGCGCATGGCCGTTTCCAGCGCATACACCCCGCCCGACACGCCCCTTGAGGTGTTACATGACGACGCGCAGCTTCTGGTGGTGAACAAGCCCGCGGGCCTGCTCAGCGTGCCGGGAAAGGGCGCGCATCTTGCCGATTGCCTGTTGTCGCGCCTGCAGGCCGTCTTTCCCGAAACGCTGTTGGTGCATCGGCTGGATCGCGACACGTCCGGCGTCATGGTCTTTGCGTTGACCCCGCATGCACAGCGCCATCTGGGACTGCAATTCGAGAAGCGGCAGACGCGCAAGACCTATGTCGCGCGGCTTGACGGCAAGCTGGAACCGAAAACAGGGACGGTCGATCTGCCCCTGGTCGTCGATTGGGAAAACCGGCCGCGACAGAAGGTATGTCATGACACCGGCCGGCACGCGGAAACCGGTTGGCGGGTGTTGCGCCATGACGGCGCGACGACCCGGGTGCGGCTGATGCCCAAGACCGGGCGCAGTCACCAGCTGCGGGTGCATATGCTGTCGCTCGGGCATCCCATACTGGGCGATCCGTTATATGCTGCGGGGGCAGCGGCGGCGCATCCGCGCATGTACCTGCATTCCGAGGAGTTGCGGCTCAAACATCCGGATGGCGGCGCGTCGATGAAATTTCGCGCGCGGCCGGATTTCTGAGACGGTCAGGCGGCGATCTTCATCCAGCGATCCGGCAGGATGTCGGGGTTGACCAGCCTGGGATCCCCGAACCAGCGGGCGGGTCCCGCCACCCGTTTGTCGGGGTTGGCGTTCAGCCAGGCGCCCCACCACGAGAAGGATGAGTTGCCGATGATGTTGTGATCGCACAGGCTCATCAGGCGCATGTCTTCGAAATCGGTTTCGGCACCGTTGATATCGACCACCACCCGGGCACAGGGCAGCGGCAGGTTGTCGCGCACCCAGTCCGGGTCATCCGAGAAAACGAACACCGTGGGGGTTTTGGTCAGCCCTTGGATGATGCGGGCGAGCGCGGCATCGTAATAGGCCTGATCGCACAGGGTGTGTGCGCCGAGGGCGAGATAATCGCCACGCCGGACGTGCAATGCGATCGCCAGCCCGTCCTTGATCCGGGCGGCCATATCGGCGTTCGCTGATGTGGTGAAGGCGGGAAAGGTGAAATCGCGGCGAATATCCGCCGCGGCATGGGTGAAATAGCGCTCGCTCTGCCAATAGCCGTGCAGATAGCTGCCATCGGTGAACCGTTCGAATTCCGGGTTGTAGCCCAGACCCTTTTCACGACGGAACCGTGAACTGGTCAGGCGCCAGGCGGCATAGCGCAACGGGGCTTCGGATTTGAGCGGCGGCAGCGCGTCGGGGTCGTCCAGCGGCAGGTCGAAGACGCGCGTCAGAACCCCTTCGCCCCGTGACAATGCCAGACGTGTGTCCAGCGCGACGCTGGTGCCAAGCCGTGCAGACAGCCCGCGTGCGGCCGCGTATTGAAACATCTGGTTGCCAAGACGGCCGTGCAGGCGGGTGGTGATCATCGGTCCTGCCTCGGGAAGGGATATTGCCGGCGCCGGCGGATTGCACGGATGGCGCCGCCGTCTGCCGGCCCCGGAACGGGGGCCGGCAGATAGGTACCTTATGCGGGTGTCCAGCCGCTGACGGCTTTGACCTCGAGGAAATCCTCGATGCCATAGATACCGCCCTCGCGGCCATTGCCCGATTGCTTCATGCCGCCAAAGGGCGAGCCGGCGGCGCGCGAGGTGCCGTTCATCTCGACCATGCCGGCGCGCAGGACGCGGGCCAGGCGATTGGCGCGGGCGCTGTCCTGGGTCTGCACGTAATCGGTCAGACCATAGGGCGTGTCGTTGGCGATCTCGATGGCCTCTTCCTCGGTGTCGAAGGGGATGATGGACAGAACCGGCCCAAAGATTTCCTCGCGCGCGATGGTCATCTGGTTCGTCACGTCGGCAAAGACCGTCGGCTTGACATAGTAGCCCTTGTTGAACCCTTCGGGCCGTCCGGTGCCTCCCGCGACAAGACGAGCGCCTTCGTCAATGCCCTTCTGGATCAAGTCCTGGATCTTGTTCCACTGGGTCTCGTTCACAACAGGGCCGATATGGCGGCCTTCCTCGTGGGCGTTTCCGACGCTGACCTTTTGCGCGACGGCAGTGGCGGTTTCGACGGCCTGATCGTAGATCTCACGCTGAACCAGCATCCGGCTGGGGGCGTTGCAGGACTGACCAGTGTTGTTCATCATGTGCAACACGCCACGCTTCACGGCCTGGTCGTCGGCATCGGCAAAGATCACGTTGGCGCCCTTGCCGCCAAGTTCCAGATGCACCTTCTTGAGCGTGTCCGCGGCGGATTTGGAAATCGCCGTGCCCGCGCGGGTCGAACCGGTAAAGCTTACCATGTCGACGTCGGGATGCGACGACAACTGGCTGCCGACGCCGGCGCCGTCCCCGTTGACGAGATTGAATACGCCGGCGGGGAAACCTGCCTCATCCATCATCTCGGCAAAGATCATCGCGTTGAGCGGGCTCTGCTCGGAAGGTTTCAGGACCATCGTGCATCCCGCCACCGCTGCGGCGCCGACCTTGAGCGTGATCTGGTTCATCGGCCAGTTCCACGGCGTGATCAGCGCAGCAACGCCGACCGCTTCGTGAATGATGCGGTCATTGGGCGCGTGGTCGCCGAGCGGACGGTCAAACTCAAAGTCCTTGGCTGCACTCACGAAATTCTTCAGGTGCCAGATGCCGGCGCCGACCTGCTGGCTGCGCGCCATGTCGATGGGCGCGCCCATCTCGGTGCTCATGGCCTTGGCGAGGTCTTCGGCGCGGTTCTGATAGATATCGACCAGCTTTTCCACCAGCGCAATGCGGTCAGCGGCCGGCGTGGCCATCCAGCCCGGCAATGCGGCCTTGGCGGCGGCCACCGCGGCATCGGTATCGGCCTGATCGCCAAGTGAAATGACGGCGCAGGGCTCTTCGGTCGAGGGGTCGATGACCTCGAAATCGCGCGCGGCGGACGGCGCGACCCATTGCCCGTTGATATAGAACTCACGTTTCTCGATCATGTTTCAGAACTCCCACTTCTGCATAACCCTGACCATAGGGTCATGGATTGGGCGCACTCTGTCACTGCTGTCGGTTGGGGGCAAGGGAGGGGATGCAAGACAGCGGCGAAGCCACTAGGTTAAGCGTGACGCGAGTCGCCACCAGAATTCACGAAAGGAAAGCGCCATGGGTTTGCGCATCAACGATACGGTTCCGAATTTCACCGCCGAGACGGATCAGGGCACCATCCAGTTTCATGACTGGATCGGGGACAACTGGGCGATCCTGTTCTCGCATCCCAAGGATTTCACGCCGGTCTGCACCACCGAATTCGGCGCGGTTGCGCAGCTGTCCGATGAATGGAGCAAGCGCGGCACCAAGGTGATCGGTGTTTCCGTCGATGGGGTCGAGGATCACAAGAAGTGGAAAGGCGACATTGAGAAATTCGCCGGAACCAGCGCAGGTTTCCCGATCATCGCGGATGACGGTCTTGCGGTCAGCAAGGCGTTCGACATGCTGCCCGCCGAGGCCTATCTGCCCGATGGCCGCACCCCCGCCGACAGTGCGACGGTGCGTTCGGTCTTTATCATCGGTCCCGACAAGCAGTTGAAACTGTCGATGACCTACCCGATGAATGTGGGCCGCAACTTTGCCGAGGTATTGCGCGCGCTTGACGGGTTGCAGACCGCCGCCAAGGAAAACGTCGCGACCCCCGCGAACTGGAATGTCGGTGATGACGTGGTCATCCCCACGGCGGTCAACGATGACGATGCCAAGGCGAAATACGGTGAGTTCACCACCCACTTCCCCTATCTGCGCACCGCCAAACTGCCCGGTTAAGGGGTTTCGCGATTAACTTGAAGCATCTGACATCACCTGATGTGTTGAGATCTTTGATTTCAGGCAGCGTCAGGTGACTAAGGCTTATCGCGAAACGCTATAAGGGCGCTGCGGGCGCAGGGCGATCCGGGTCCTGTAGGCCGCACGTTTGAACTCGCGTGCCAGTTTCCCGCTGGCGCGCGTTTTCGTCTGGATGGTTGACCCTCCGATCTGGCCCGCGATCTCGGCATTGCCGGCGCCCAGAATGGTGTGCACCGGCTGGCCGGTGATCCAGTGCATCTGCAGCAGGGTGTCCACCGGGCGGTCGATCCGGTCCGTGGCGCCCAGCAGACGCTCGGCGGCACCACGTCCGACGATCTGGCAGATACATTGCAATCCGATCACACGTGGCAGGATCAGGGCCATGTCGCCATCCGTCGCCAACGTGTCTGCGGCCATTTCTCGCTGCTTTACGGGCAGGCGAATGTACATTTCGGGGCTGCCGTGGTCACGGATCATGTTCAGCGCCCGTTGCAGCCGCGCCGGATCGACCTGCAGGTCATCCTCGGTGATCAGGGCGTAATCCCATCCCGACTCGACAATCCTTCGCCAGCAGCGGCGGTGACTTTCGAACACGCCGATTTCTGCGGGGCGCAGCGCAAACGGGTAATGCGGCCGGTGCAGGGTGCCATCCTGTGGCTCTACATCGGGAACACGGTGCGGATCGCGACCATCGACCGCCTCGATCAGTTCGGCCTCGGGCAACATGTCGCGCAAGCGTTCCGCATTGGCGCGGCGCGCGATACTGGAGGACATATGAATGATGAGCGACTGCATGTCTGTTGACTACAGAGTTAGGCTTCCCTTCGAAAGGGTTCGTCGCGTGAAGATCATCCAATTCATGGTTTCAGAAGTCGCGTGGCTATTTGGCCGAGAACATCGGGGATTTATCACCCTTGCCCTGCTGCGCTACGGTATAGAATTCACCGCCATCGAAGTAGACGGTCTGGCAGTCAGACGGAAAATCCTTTTTTCCAACGCGCAGGGCACGGCAAAAATATCCCTTCTGCCAATTCCATTTCCCGACGACTTTTCCACTTGGCGCAGAACCCGTGATTGATCCGTCGGGTTGTATGACCAATGTCGTCTTTCCGCTCGTCAGCGTTTTCCCAACTATGTTCGCGTTGAAATCGCCTTCTGACTTGATCTTCTTGAAACTGTCAGCTTCGGATGGATACGCTGTCATAGAAAACACAGTGATTGCCACCGCAATAAATGCACTTTTTGCAATGCTCATTTCGAAATCCTTTCTCACGTAATATCGTAGGGTAAACCTAACATGAAAAAGGCAATAAACATAGAAAAGGCCCCGCCGTTACCGGCGAGGCCCATGCCAAGCACGCGGTAACCCTTAGTCCGCGGCTTCTTCTTTCTTGATTTCTTCGCCGGTTTCCTGATCGACCATCTTCATCGACAGGCGGACCTTGCCGCGATCGTCAAAGCCAAGGAGCTTGACCTTGACTTCCTGACCTTCCTTCAGAACGTCCGAAGGGTGGTTCAGGCGGCGGTTTTCGATCTGGGACACGTGAACCAGCCCGTCGCGCTTGCCAAAGAAGTTCACGAATGCGCCGAAATCGACGATCTTGACGACCTTGCCGGTATAGATCGCACCCTCTTCGGGCTCGGCCACGATCGCGTGGATCATGTCATAGGCCTTCTTGATCGATTCCCCGTCGGGCGAGGCGATCTTGATGATGCCGTCGTCGTTGATGTCGACCTTGGCACCTGAAACCTCGACGATCTCGCGGATCACCTTGCCGCCCGAGCCGATCACTTCGCGGATCTTGTCGGTGGGCACCTGCATGGTTTCGATGCGCGGCGCGTGGATCGAGAATTCCGCGGCACCGGACAGCGCCTTGTTCATCTCGCCCAGGATGTGAAGGCGGCCTTGCTTGGCCTGGGCCAGCGCCTTTTCCATGATCTCGGGAGTGATGCCTGCGACCTTGATGTCCATCTGCAGCGACGTGATGCCGTTTTCAGTGCCCGCGACCTTGAAGTCCATGTCGCCAAGGTGGTCTTCGTCACCCAGAATGTCCGACAGGACCGCGTAGGAGCCGTCGTCTTCGAGGATCAGGCCCATGGCCACACCGGCAACCGGCGCCTTGAGCGGAACACCCGCATCCATCATCGACAGCGAACCGCCGCAGACCGATGCCATCGAGGACGAACCGTTGGATTCGGTGATCTCGGACACCACGCGGATGGTATAGGGGAAATCGGTGCTTGCGGGCAGAACCGCCTGCAGGGCGCGCCATGCCAGCTTGCCGTGGCCGATTTCGCGGCGACCGGGCGACCCGACACGACCGACTTCACCCACCGAGTAGGGCGGGAAGTTGTAGTGCAGCAGGAAGTTCGACTTGAAATTGCCGTGCAGCGCGTCGATGAACTGTTCGTCGTCGCCGGTGCCCAGAGTGGTCACGACCAGACCCTGGGTTTCGCCGCGGGTGAACAGCGCCGAACCGTGGGTGCGTGGCAGCAGGCCGGTCTCGGCCGAGATGTCGCGGATTTCGTCGGTCTTGCGGCCGTCGATGCGCTTGCCGGTTTTCACCACGTCGCCGCGCAGGATGCCGGCTTCGAGTTTCTTCAGGGCAGAACCTAGGTTCTCGTCCTGCTGCTGCTCTTCGCTCAGCTTTTCCAGGATCGCGTCGCGGGCTGCGGCCACGGCGGTGGTGCGCTCCTGCTTGTCGGCGATCGCAAAGGCGGCACGCATCTCGGTTTCACCGGCGGCTTTGACCGCTTCGTAAAGCTCGGAATAGTCGACCGGCTGGAAATCGAACGGCTCTTTGGCGGCATCTTCGGCCAGCGAGATGATGAGGTCGATCACCGGCTGGATTTGCGCATGCGCAAAGTTCACCGCGCCCAGCATTTCCGCTTCCGTCAACTCGTAGGCTTCGGATTCGACCATCATGACCGCGTCCTTGGTGCCCGCCACGACCAGATCCAGACGCTGTTCCGGGTTCAGGCGCAGGTCCTGCATGTCGTCAACGGTCGGGTTCAGCACGTATTCGCCATCTTCGAAACCGACACGGCAGCCGGCGATCGGGCCCATGAACGGCGCGCCGGACAGGGTCAGGGCGGCGCTGGCGGCGATCATCGCGACGATGTCAGGGTCGTTGACAAGATCGTGCGACAACACGGTGCACATGACCAGCACTTCGTTCTTGAAGCCGGGCACGAACAGCGGGCGGATCGGACGGTCGATCAGGCGCGCGGTCAGCGTTTCCTTTTCGGTCGGGCGTGCTTCGCGCTTGAAAAAGCCGCCGGGCACCTTGCCCGCAGCGTAGTATTTTTCCTGGTAATGCACGGTCAGCGGAAAGAAATCCTGCCCCGGCTTTTGCTTCTTGGCAAAGGTCACGTTGGCCATGACCGAGGTTTCACCCAGTGTCGCGATGACGGTGCCATCGGCCTGGCGGGCAATCTTGCCCGTTTCCAGAGTGAGGGTTTCTTCGCCCCACTCCATCGTTTTCGTCGTTACGTTGAACATATATCGTATCCTTTAGGGAGCACTCCCGGCCCTCCGGGTCTCCCGTTTGCATAGCGGCCCCATTGCCGCCGACCCCTTCAATCATCTTTCCGAGCGCCGGGGTCCGGGCGCAACGTCTCAGATCGCTCGCCCATACATCAGTTTGCAACAGATGGAAAGGGGCTGCGATGCAGCCCCGGAATGGTGTCTTCCATCGGATAGCATCCGGTCGCCGACGTCAGACTCCGGCGTCGATGATGGCCTGTGCGAGCACGGGAACTGTCTTGGCGTTTAGTCCGGCAATATTCATCCGGCTGTCGCCGATCATGTATATCCCGTGATCCGCGCGGAGTTTCTCGACCTTGTCCGGTGTCGTGCCGAGGCGCGAGAACATGCCGCGGTGTTGCGCGAGAAAGGCGAAACGGTCGGATCCGGACAGTTTCTGCAATTCGCTCGCCAGCGACTTGCGCAGGTCCAGCATCGACAGGCGCACCTCTTCGAGCTCGGAAGCCCAGTCGGCGCGCAACGCGTCGTCATTGAGGATCATCGTCACCAGCCGCGCGCCGTGATCGGGCGGGAAGGAATAGTTCTGGCGGTTGAGAAAGGCCAGCGTGCCCTGGTTCAGCCCCTGTTGCGATGTGGTCTGGCTGATGGCTATCAAGAGGCCCGTGCGTTCACGATAGACGCCGAAATTCTTGGAGCAACTCGCCGCGATCAGGCATTCAGGCACTTGCGACGCGACCATCCGCGTGGCTTTGGCGTCGTCTTGCAGCCCGTCGCCAAAGCCCTGATAGGCGATGTCGATCATCGGGATCAGGCCCCTGTCGTTCAACAGGTCGATCACCGCCTGCCATTCGACGGCGTTCAGGTTGGCACCCGTCGGATTGTGACAGCAGCCATGCAGCAATACCACGTCACCGGCGCGGGCGGTGCCGAGGTCTTCCATCATCCCGCCAAAATCCACGCTCCGGGTTTCGTCGTCGAAATAGCGATAGGCGACGGTTTCGATCCCGAGATAGCTCAGGATCGACAGGTGGTTGGGCCAGGTCGGGTTGGAGACAAAGACGCGGGCATCGGGGTTTGCCATGCGGATCAGTTCAAAGGCCTGCCGGCAGGCCCCGGTGCCGCCCGGCGTTGCCGCTGCGGCGATGTTTTCACGCGCAACTGCATCATCCAGCACCAGAGAAATCATCGCGTCCGCGAATGCCGGATCGCCGGTCAGGCCGGTATAGGCCTTGGTTTCCTGTTCCTGCCACAGCCGTTGTTCGGCCGCCTTGACGGCGCGCATGACGGGTGTGACACCCTCGGCGTTCTTGTAGACGCCGACGCCAAGATCGACCTTGTCCGCGCGCGGATCGTCGCGAAAGGCCTGCATGAGCGCAAGGATCTTGTCGGCAGGCTGCGCTTTGAGATTTTCGAACATCATGCGTCTCCGGTTGCGATTGGCAGGGTCGGGAACGCGCCCCATTCAGCCCAGGACCCGTCATAGAGCGAATGGTCCGCCTTGCCCATGCGTTCGAGCGCGAGGCTGAGAATGGCGGCGGTCACGCCGGAACCGCAGGTCGTGATCGCGGGTTTGTCGAGATCGACGCCCGCTGCCTCGAAGATGGCGCGGCACTCCTCGGGTGTTTTCATGGTGCCGTCCTCGTTGAGCAGGCTGTCAAAGGGCACGTTTTTCGCGCCGGGAATATGCCCGCCCCGCAAGCCTTCGCGCGGTTCGGGTGCTTCGCCACGAAAACGCGCGGCAGAGCGGGCGTCGATGATCGCGTGATCCCCCAACTTGCTGGCCTGGCTGACCTGCGTCACGTCCCGCACGAGACCGTTCTGAACCCGGACCGTCATGTGTCGGTCGCGCACAACCGGGGGCAGGTCCTCGAGCGGGCGCCCTTCGGATTGCCATTTGGGCAGGCCGCCATCGAGCACGGCAACGTTGTTTTGCCCCATCAGCCGGAACAACCACCAGACACGCGCCGCCGACATCAGGCCCGCACCGTCGTAGATGACGACCTGATGGCCGTCGCCGACACCCATCGCGCGCAGGCGTGACATGAATTTTTCCACCGGGGGCACCATGTGCGGCAGGTCCGAGCGATGGTCGGAAATATCGTCGATGTCAAAGAAGCGCGCGCCGGGAATGTGCGCGGCATCGTATTCGGCACGGGCGTCCCGGTTCGCGTTCGGCAAGTACCAGGACGCATCCAGTATCCGTAGATCCGGATCCTTGAGATGCGTTGCCAGCCATTCGGTGGAAACCAGAGTACGCGGATCGTCCTGCATGTCGGTGGGCCCCTTGTTCATCCGCACCCTTGCTACGCGGGCGACGCGAGCGTTGCAAGACCGTGCCAACCGGGCATCGGAAGAGCCGTGCGCTTTCCTGTTCGGCGTTCCTGCTTCGCGTCGGGCGCAGTTCAGCGATTGTCCTTGAGCAGGCGCTGTTTCTGGCGTGACCAGTCGCGCTTGGCCTCGCTCTCGCGCTTGTCATGGTTCTTCTTGCCCTTGGCGATGCCCAGCTTGAGCTTGGCCAGCCCGCGATGATTGAAATACATCACGATCGGCACCAGCGTCATGCCCTTGCGCTGAGTCGCTGTCCAGAGATCAGAGAGCTCTTTGCGTGACACCAGAAGCTTGCGCCGCCGCCGTTCCTCATGCCGAAAGGTCTTGGCCTGTCCATAGGGCGCGATATAGCTGTTCACCAGCCACAATTCGCCGTCCTCGACGGCCGCATAGCTCTCGGCGATATTGCCGCCATTGGCGCGCAGGGATTTGACCTCGGACCCTTCGAGCAGCATGCCGCATTCCAGATCGTCCTCGATGGCATAGTCGAAGCGCGCCCGCCGGTTCTCGGCGATCACCTTGTAATTGGGATCTGATTTCGTCTGTGCCATGACGCGCAGATGTAGGCGCTTGGCCCTGCCTGCGCAAGGCGGGCGTGATGGTCATTTTTCCGCCAAAGCCGCCGTGGCCTGTTTGCCTGCGCTGCGCGCTGCGCTATGGCTTGGAAAACGAACGTAGAGGGCAGGACAGATGCAGATCACGCGACGGACGATGACATTGGGACTTGCGGCGGCGGCCTTGGCCGGATGCTCGGGTGCCAATAGCGGGCTGACGGGGGCACCGGTGTCGCGCATGCGAACGGTGCCGAACGCAGGGTATGATGCCTGGGTTGCGGGGTTCAAGGGGCGCGCTGCGGCCAAGGGGATCAGCCAGAGTACCATCGATCGCGCGTTTCGCGGGGCAGGGTATCTGCCCGAGGTGATCGAGCGCGACCGCAATCAGCCGGAATACAAACGCACCCTGGAAGATTACCTTGCCATCGCCGCCTCCGACGAGCGTGTCAGCGACGGCAAGACGATGCTGCGCAGATACAACGCGACGCTGTCTCAGATCGAGGCACGGTACGGGGTCAGCAAGTATATCGTGACCGCGATCTGGGGGCTGGAGAGCCGTTACGGGACCCGGCGCGGAGACGTGCAGGTCATCTCTGCGCTCTCGACGCTCGCCTATGACGGGCGGCGCGGATCGTTTTTCGAAAGCCAGCTGATCGCGGCGCTCAAGATCCTGCAAAACGGCGATACCACGCCCGACAGGATGACCGGGAGCTGGGCCGGTGCGATGGGCCATACCCAGTTCATCCCAACCTCCTACCTTGCCTTTGCGGTCGATTTCACCGGCGACGGGCGGCGCGATATCTGGGATGACGACCCCAGCGATGCGCTTGCTTCGGCGGCCGCCTACCTGGCGAAGAACGGCTGGGTCCGAGGGCAGACCTGGGGGGGCGAGGTCGGATCGGCGGCCGCATCCTCCGCAACCCCGCTGGCGATCATCCAGCCACAGGTGCCCGGCCCCAAATTCGCGGTGTTCAAGAATTTCTCGGTGCTCAAGCGCTACAACAATTCCGACAGCTACGCACTGGGTGTCGGACATCTAGCTGACCGTATCGCCGGGGGCGGACCGCTCAAGGCGTCATTCGGGCCGGATGCTGACGGTCTGACGCTGGCGGATCGCAAGGCGTTGCAGCGCCGCCTGACCGCTGCCGGATATGATACCGGCGGGGCCGATGGCGTCATCGGGTCGAAATCCGAAGCCGCGATCAGCGCCTATCAGCGCAGCGTCGGACTGCCGGTGACAGGCCGGCCGTCGGTGGATCTGCTGCGCCGGCTTGGCGGGTAATCCTGCACCGGGCCAATGCTGCACTGGGCGAGGTTCAGTCGCCAAGCTTGGCGTGAACCTCGTCCAGGTCGATCTCGCCCGTTGGCATCTTGTTGCCCGGATTGTCGAAATCGTACTTGAACAGTTCGAAATCGCGCTTGTAGATTTCATAGACCAGATGCATCGACAGATCGTCGAAATAATCGGCGACGGGATGGGCGCGTTTTGGGCCGTGGTTCTCGCTTTCGTTAAAGCGCGGGATGGCGCCGAGGTCGATTTTGTGCGGCGTGCTGATGGTGTCCAGAACCTGCTGCATCCCCTCGTCGAAACGTTCGGTCCAGAGGATTTTGTCATAGGTGCCGCCATTGACGATAAAAGTCGATATATGCCCTGACATCGCGGACCAGTGGATGTCCGGATCCATCGGGCGACGCCAGCGTATGGTGTCGCGCGCAAACAACAGGAAGCGCCGAAACGCACGAATCTGGTCGAACTCCTGCTTGCCGTCCTCGCCACCGTATTCGATGCCATAGCGCGCCGCGAGCATCGGCACGAGATTCCCCCGATAGCGTTTGCCGTTGCGCTGAATGCCGCAGATCTTGTCGAAGAACGAACTGAGGATTCGGGTGTAGGGGTTGCGCACGCTGGTAAAGGCATAGGATCGGTGTGATTGGACATTGCGCGTTATGGCATCCTGACTGTCGTCCAGCGCCCATTTGTGAATGCCCGATTTGGCGTCGTGAATGTCACCGTCGTAATAGGTGCCGTGATCCGAATAATACATGATCTGCCCGATGGTCGAGCAGGCGCATTTCGGCACGACGCGGTACACCATGCTCTCGGATTCGGTCATCCAGGTTCCGGGAAACCCCATATGCTGCCTCCTGCGGTCTGCGTGTCCCAGCCGGCACGCAGGCATTTTCGCGACAAGAAAGCAAAGAATGCAGGTTTATTCAATCCGCCATGACCTTTAACAGTCGAATGACAGAGCGGACAGACGGACATTGTGCAAGCTGAATGGCAAAAATCGCGTATATCCTGCTATGCCACAAGGAGCCCGAAGCGATCATTGATCAGGCCCGGCGCCTGACAGCGGCGGGCGATTTCACATCGATTCATTTTGACGCCCGTTCAGGCAATGGCGATTTCGAACGAATCCGAACGGCGCTTGCCGGGAACGACAACGTCGTTTTCGCGGACAAGCGCATCAAGTGCGGCTGGGGTGAGTGGTCATTGGTGCAGGCCACCCTCTACGCAGTGCAGGCCGCCGAACGGGCGTTTCCTCGCGCCACCCATTTCTATATGCTGTCGGGCGATTGCATGGCGATCAAGACAGCGCAATACGCCCATGAGTTTCTCGACGGGCGGGATGCCGATTACATCGAGAGCTTTGATTTCTTTCAGAGCAACTGGATCAAGACGGGCATGAGGGAAGACAGGCTGATCTTCCGGCATTTCTTCAATGAGCGCACGCAGAAGACGTTGTTCTACGCATCTGTAAACCTGCAACGTCGGTTGGGGCTGCAACGCGCGATTCCCGACGATCTGCAAATCCAGATCGGCAGCCAGTGGTGGTGCCTGAGACGACGCACGATTGAGGCGATTCTGAGCTTCATAGAGGATCGGCCCGATGTCATGCGGTTTTTCAGGACCACGTGGATCCCGGACGAGACATTTTTCCAGACGCTTGTGCGCCACCTGGTGCCCGAAACCGAGATCGAGGGGCGCACGCTGACCTTTCTGATGTTTTCGGATTACGGCATGCCGGTCACGTTCTACAACGATCAATACGATCTGCTTCTTGGTCAGGATTTTCTCTTTGCCCGCAAGATCAGCCCGGAGGCGCAGGATCTCAGGGCGCGGCTGGGTGAGTTGTACGCGAGTCGCGATGTCGAGTTCCAGATCAGCAACGAAGGGCGCAAGCTGTTCGGTTTCCTCACTGGCAAGGGCCGCGTCGGACGCCGGTTCGGCGCGCGCGCCTGGGAAACGGGGAGCACGCTGGGGCGTGACCGGGAGCTTATGATCGTGGTCTGCAAGAAATGGCATGTGGCCAAGCGCCTGATCGAGCGTATCCGGACGGTCACCGACCTGCCTGCGGTCGAATATCTTTTCAACGAAGAGAATACGCCGCTGCCCGACCTTGGCGGCATCCAGAGCAGTCTTGAAAAACGCACAAGGCATCGCCGGACGCTGACCCGGCTGCTGTTCGAAGAGTTCGGCACCGACCGGATGATCGTATGCATGGACCCGTCGAGCATCGACTTGATCCGGGATTTTTACGAGGATCGGTGCAGGACCCGTATTCTGGAAGTATCCTGCCGGTTTTCAGATCAATACCTGATCGGTCACGCGAGACGCGTGGGCTTGCTGGGGCAACTCGCCAAAGATCGCGCGCTGGCCCGCATCCTGCCGACCATCCGCAACGATATACTTTATGAAAGCGACCGTATCCGTGACGCCGGGTTTTCGTCCCATATGGTGATGTCCGAGCGGTTTGACCGCGACGAGAATACACGTGTGTTGCAGAATTTCCTGTCCGTGCCCTATGAAACGGCGGCGCAGATCATTGCCATGGATCACCTGTTTTCCGATTAAAGCGTTTCGCGATTGACTTGGAACATCTGGTATCACCTAACGCGTTGAAATCTTTGATTTCAGGCAGCGTCAGGTGGTTCAGGTTCATCGCGAAATGCTATATGTCATCGCTGGGCGGCGTGCCGCGTCAAGTCGTGCGCTTGCCATAGTAGAGCCCGACAACATGTTCCGCCTCGGCAAAGAACAGCCAGCGCGAGACCACCGCGCCGACAAGATGCGACAATACCGCCAGCGCGGCAAACATGTGGCTGAATGGCAGCAACAGCATCCCGATCGGCAGCAAGATCATCAGGAAGAACGAGATCACCCGGAGTTGGAGGCCATGTTTGCGGCCGACGACATAAACGAACTCGTTCAAAAGATAATTGGTGCCCGTGTGGGGCGGCTCGAACGCGCGCACGGTTGACGCCGTGCCGAGGCCGGTCGCGGATGCGAGGGTGCTGCCAGAGGCGGTCAACGCGCCGTCCCCCTTCATCCACGTCATGATTTGAATCGCGCCGGCCACGACGAGGAGAGCAATCGCGGCCTTCTCCTGACCCGTCAACAGCGCGCCGCCCGCAAGCGACAGGGACAGCAGCAGCGCAGGCGTAAGTGGCGAATGCCAACGCGGGACGGTGCGAAGCTGGGCATAGATCATCGAGGTCGTGAACACGGTCAGGACGCTGGCGACCGAGCCGACGAGGCCGAGGGCGGTCCATCTCGTGCCCAGAAACACCAATCCGGCACCGTAGACGGCCATGACAATCAGGGTAAATACCGCGCAGCATCCCTCGCGGCTCAGCCAGCTGGTGCGCCACTGGCTGAACGCCTTGATCGCGCGCTCCGGGTGCTCAAGATGAAAAGTCGACGCCAGCAGCCCGCCCACGGCGAGCACATAGGCGATGGCAAAGAAGGTGAAAGCGACCCAGCCGGCGACGTCCGGCAGGCCGATGCCAAGGAATGCCAGCATACCGAACCCGGCGCCGGACATCACGGTGAACAGGATGACGGAGGGAGCCGGATGCATCAACGTGCCTCGTCTTTTGACGGCGCGCCGGGCAAGCGGTCAAGCGCCTTGTCCAGCCATCCGAAAAATCCCGCAGAATCTTCGGAAACCGGTGCCAGCAGCGGTGCGAGGATATCGACCTGCTCCTGCAGCCGGTCCTTGGGGCGCTGGGGCAGGTATTTGTTGACCGGCCGGGTTTCCTGTTCTGGCATCAGGTCGATGCCGCCACGTTCCGCCGTCAGCCGCGAAACATTGCTGTCAGGATCGGCAAAATCGCCGAAATGCCGGGCCCCGGCGGGGCAGGTGCGCACGCAGGCCGGAACCCTGTCTTCCTCGGGCAGGTGCTCGTTATAGATACGGTCGACGCAGAGCGTACATTTTTTCATCACGCCTTCCGCCGCATCGAGTTCGCGTGCGCCATATGGGCACGCCCAGGCGCAGAGCCCGCACCCGATGCAATCGCTTTCGTTGACCAGAACGATACCGTCCTCGACCCGCTTGTAGCTCGCCCCCGTGGGGCAGACCGTGACACAGGGTGCATCGGTGCAATGCAGGCAGGATTTCGGGAAATGGATCAGTTGGGTCGCACCGGTTTCAGGTTGCACTTCGTAACTGTGGACGCGATTGAGAAAGGTTCCCGCCGGATCGGCTCCGTACGGGTCTTCGTCGGCAAGCGGCGCACCGTAATTCTCGGTATTCCATCCCTTGCAACTGATCACGCAGGCGTGGCATCCGACACAGGTATCAAGGTCGATGACCAGACCCAGTTTCCTGTCCGTGCTGGTGGGGAGCGTGGTCATTTGCCTACCTTCCATGTCAGTTCGGCAGGGCCTTGTCCCACCGGTGAGCGCAGGGGCGGGAACGCGGGGGCGCATTCGGCGGGTGCCGCCACCTTTTCGATCCTCACCCGCAGGTCGAACCATGCCGCCTGACCGGTAATGGGATCAGAGTTGGACCACCGCAGCCCGTCCCCCTTGGGCGGCTGCAACTCGTGTATCAGGTGGTTGAGCAGGAAACCCCTGGTGGCCTCGGGTGCGTCTTCGGACAAGGCCCAGGCGCCCTTGCGCTTGCCGATTGCGTTCCATGTCCAGATCGTGTTCTCGTTCAACCCGCCATGATGCGCCACCGGCACCACGATCGATCCATGCGCCGACGTGACGCGTGCCCAGTCACCATCCTGGAACCCGTGCTGCTGCCACAACTTCGTCGGCAGATAGAGCGGATTGTGCCCGTGCAGTTGCCGCAGCCAGGCGTTCTGACTGCCCCAGCTGTGATACATGGCCATCGGGCGCTGTGTCAGGGCATGTATGGGAAAGTCCTCGGGAGCGACATTGGCATCCTCGAAGGGCGGATACCAGATCGGGAACGGATCCATTGTCTCGATGATCCGCTGGCGCAGGTGGTCCGGGGGCTGGCGCTCTCCATGGCCTTCGGCGGCGCGCTGGAACTTGCGCATCGGTTCCACATAAAGCTGGAAAAGATAGGGCTGCGGGCTGTCGAACAGGCCCATGCCGACCGCCCACTCCTGATAGGCGGTGTTCCAGGGCTTGTAGTATTCGGCGCCTTCGGGAATGTGGTTGACGAAAAAACCGCCATTTTCGATATAGCGGTCCAGCTGCTCGGGGTTCACCTCGCCCCGTCCCGACTGCGATCCATCACCCCGAAACCCTGCAAGCGGTCCGATGCCCGGACGGCGCTCGTGGTTCACGATGTAATCCGCGTAGTCTTTCCATTTCGGACTGCGGTCGTCGTTGGTAAATCCCGGCAGCTTCATCCGGTTGGCGAGCTGGATCAATGCCGTCTGGAACCCGCGAACGTCGCGGTCGGGCTGCACCACGGGCCAGCGGATCGCATCGGCGGCGGCGTCGGCCTCGCAGATCGGGCGATCCAGAAGGCTGATACAGTCATGCCGTTCAAGATAGGTCGTGTCCGGCAGGATCAGGTCGGCATAGGCCACCATCTCGCTGGAATATGCGTCGGAATAGATGATATGCGGAATCACGTAGTCGCCGTTTTCATCGGTATCGGTTAGCATCTCCATGACGCCGCCGCTGTTCATCGACGAATTCCAGGACATGTTCGCCATATAGAGAAACAGCGTGTCGATCCTGTAAGGGTCGCCCGCATGCGCGTTCGAGATGACCATATGCATCAGACCGTGGGCGCTCATCGGGTTTTCCCAGGTAAAGGCCTTGTCGATGCGTGCCGGGCTGCCATCGGGTTTGAGCGCGAGATCCTCCGGACCCCGGACAAACCCGAGATGCGGGCCATCCAGCGGGGCATCGGGTCGGGCCCAGCAATGCGGGGTCGGATGGGCTTCGGCAGGTTTCGGGTAGGGGGGTTTGAACCGAAAGCCGCCGGGCACTTCGACGGTGCCAAGCAGGATTTGCAGAACGTGCAGCGCGCGGCAGGTCTGGAATCCGTTGGAATGGGCCGAAACGCCGCGCATGGCATGCATCGAGACCGGGCGTCCGGTCATGCTGCTATGCGTTTCGCCTCGGAAATCGGTCCACTCGCACGCGATATCGAATGCCTCGTCAAAGGCGACGCGGGCAAGCTCTCCGGCAATGGCGCGAATGCGTTCTGCCGGAATACCACATTGCGCGGCGACAGCCTCGGGGGCGTGTTCGGGCGAAAGATAGCGCTCGGCCATGTGTTGGAATACGGTGCGGTGCCCGTCATGGCTGGCGTTGAGATCGGGATAGATGCCGGGCGTGTCAAAGGCGCAGACCGCGCCGCCCTTGCGATCTCTCACCAGCGGTTTTCCGTCATCGTCGCGCAGGAACAGACCGGTTTCCCGATCCAGAAGCACCGGTGCGTTGGTGTAGCGTGACAGATAGTCGAGATCGATCTTGCCGGCCTTGATGAGGCAATGGATCAGGGCCAGAACGAACAGCCCGTCGGTCCCCGGCGTGATGCCCACCCATTCATCCGCGACGGCGTTATAGCCGGACCGGATCGGGTTGACGCCGATCACCCTGGCCCCGCGGGCCTTCAGCTTGCCAAGCCCCATCTTGATCGGATTGCTGTCATGATCCTCGGCGACGCCAAAGAGCATGAACAGCCGGGTGTGATCCCAGTCGGGCTGGCCAAACTCCCAAAACGCTCCGCCCATCGTATAGATGCCGCCTGCCGCCATGTTAACCGAACAGAAGCCGCCATGAGCCGCGTAGTTGGGTGTGCCGTAATTCTGTGCCCAGAAACTCGTAAAGCTCTGGCTCTGGTCGCGCCCGGTGAAAAAGGCGAGCTTTTCAGGGGCATCGTGGCGGATGTTCTCAAGCCAGCCGCAGGCGATCGATAGCGCGTCGTCCCAACTGATTTCCTGGAACTCGCCCGACCCGCGCGGTCCCACCCGGCGCAGCGGCTTGCGCAGGCGCGAGGGCGCGTTGTGCTGCATGATACCCGCCGATCCCTTGGCACAGAGCACGCCCTTGTTGACCGGATGATCCCGGTTTCCTTCGATATAGGCGACCTTTCCATCCTTGATATGCACGTTGATGCCGCAACGGCAGGCGCACATGTAGCAGGTTGTCTTGCGGATCTCGTCAGAGACCGGGGGCGACAGATCAAGCGACGGCTGGGTATGAGGCATATGGTCTCTTCCTGATTTCCCACACACTAGGGAGCGGCGTCGTTCCGGTAAAGATGTTCCGTATTGCGAAGGTATATCAAGACGAAGTTCCTGATAGTGACCTGATTGCGGAACAGTGTCGGGGTCACCCGCGCGCGTTCATCGGTACGAAATCGCGGGGCTCGGGTCCGTTATAGAGCGTCAGAGGCCGGATCAGGATATTGCCGCGTTGCTGTTCGATGCACTGGATGACCCAGCCGGGCATGCGACCGATGGCAAAGATCGGCACGTAAAGGTCCATCGCGATTCCGTGCAGCTGATAGATCACGCCGGAATAGAAATCGACATTCACATTCAACCCGTGACGGGCATAGGGTTTCATTGCCTCGACCACGGCCTGAAGGATCTCATACCATTCCGGTGCGCCCATTTCCTCGCCGAGTTTGCGCACCCCTTCGCGCATATGCCGCGCACGCGGGTCTTCCTTGCGATAGACCCGATGGCCGAACCCGGTGACCGCCTCGCGCGCGCCGCGCTTGGCCTTGACATAGGCGGCAGCGTTCTCGGGCTTGCCGATCTCGTGCACCATCTTCATGACGTCCTCTGCGGCCCCGCCATGCGCCGGCCCGGCCAGTGTCGACAGCGCCGTCACGATGCCGCCATGCAGGTTGGTTTCGGTACCGATCGTGACGCGGGCGGCAAAGCTGCTCGCGTTGCTGCCGTGTTCGGCATGAAGGATGAAATCGACATCCGCCAGCCGCGCCGCCTCGTCGCTGGGTTTCTCGCCCTTCAGCATCCACAACCAGTTGGCCGCATGACCCAGGGTGGCGTCCGGCGCAACCGGATCGCGCCCGCTGCGGATCGCCTCGTGGGCGGCGATGATCATCGGCACCTGGCTGGTCAGCCTTATGCCGTTGGCGACAAACGCGTCTTCGCCCACCTGCTGGCTGTCTGGTTCAAGAGCCGCGAGCGCCGATACCGCCGTGCGCAACACATCCATCGGATGGCCCTGCCGGCAGGCGGAAATGATCTCGAAGATCTGCGGTGGCAAGCTGCGCGCGGCTTTCAGTTTCGCATCGAAATCGGCAAGCTCGGAGGCCGTTGGCAACTCGCCGTGGATCAGCAGATAACAGACCTCTTCAAAGTTCGATTGCGTGGCGAGATCGTGGATCGAGTAACCGCGATAGGTCAACTCACCTGCCGCGCCATCGATGTCGCTGACGGCGGACCGTTCGAAATAGACGCCTTTGAGGCCACGGTTGATCTTGACGTTTTCGGTCATCGCTGTCTCCTTCGTAGCAAAACGGGGATTGGAATGTCGGCATTGGAACGCGCCATGGATCGGGCAAGAAAAGACCGCGCGCGGGTGGTCTTTCCTGAACTGAACGACTCGCGCATCGCCGAGGCGGTGGCGCAGATGCAGGCCGAGGGGCTCTGCACGCCGATCCCGCTTGCCGACTCCGATGACGCACTCGTTGCCGCACTGGTAAAGGCGCGCGGCGTAAAAGAGGCCGTGGCCCGGCGCATGTTGTCACGCCCGTTGTACCGTGCGGCGGCGATGGTTGCCGCCGGGCAGGCGGACGCGATGGTGGCGGGGGCGGTCAGCCCGTCGAAAAAGGTGATCGAAGCGGCAAGCATCGCTATCGGGCTGGCCGACGGGGTGAAGCTGCCCTCGTCGTTCTTCCTGATGCGCTTTCCGGACGGGCGCGATCTGATCTTTGCCGATTGCGCCCTGAACGTTGCGCCGGATGCGGACGCATTGGCCGAAATCGCGCGGGCGTCGGAAACCACCGGACGGGCGTTGCTGGGGCAGGCGCGGGTGGCGTTGTTGTCCTTTTCCACTGGTACATCCGGCGCAGGAGAGAGCGTGGCCAAGGTGCGCGCGGCGGCAGAGGCAACAGGGTTCGCCGGGCCTGTGCAGGGCGACGCGGCGCTGAACCCGGCGGTGGCCGCGCTCAAGGGCGTGGGGCAGGGCGATGCCAACGTGCTGGTCTTTCCCGATCTCGATGCCGGCAATATCGCGTACAAGCTGGCGCAAGAGCTCGCCGGGGCGCAGGCGATCGGGCCGGTCCTGCAAGGGTTCCGCAAACCGGTCTGCGACCTGAGCCGGGGCGCCACGGTGGCGGACATCATCGCCGCCACGACGGTGACGCTGGCCCTGGCATAAGGCGCGCCAGCGCAGGCTGGCATTTGCCTCACGCCAGCACCGAACGCCGGATCTCCGAGGGGAAATGCGGCGCCGCGCAAAGGGCCTGGGCTGCGATCATACGGTTTGTGGCCGCATGTCCTGCGCGCTGATCCCGGCAACCTCGACCGGTTTTTTCATCGCGTCGCGGCGGAACGGCTCGCCCAGTTCCTGGTTGATCATCGCTTCGATCAGGGTCGTGATGCCCGCCTTCTGATCGACCATCGCCTGGTTCAGCGCCTCTGTCAGTTCCTCCATGGTGCGCGCGACGACGCCCTTGAGGCCGCAGGAATTGGCGATGCCAGCATAAGACACCTCGGTGTCGAGTTCGGTGCCGACAAAGTTGTCGTCGAACCACAGGGTCGAATTGCGTTTTTCCGCGCCCCATTGGTAGTTGCGGAACACCACCTGGGTCACGGCGGGCCATTCCTTGCGGCCAATCGCGGTCAATTCATTGACCGCGATGCCAAAGGCACCATCGCCGGAAAAGCCGACCACCGGCACGTCCGGGCATCCGATCTTGGCGCCGATCACCGCCGGCAGGCCATATCCGCATGGGCCGAACAGGCCCGGCGCCAGATATTTCCGGCCCTCTTCAAAGCTCGGATAGGCGTTGCCTATGGCGCAGTTGTTGCCGATGTCGGAGCTGATGATCGCGTCCTTGGGCAGGGCCGACTGGATCGCGCGCCATGCCATGCGGGGGCTCATCCAATCGGGCTTGTCGGCGCGGGCGCGCTCGTTCCAGGTGGTGCCGGGATCGTCATCCTCGTGATCCATCGACGACAATTGCTGTGCCCAGCGGGACTTGGTTTCCGCGATCCGCGCCTTGCGTTCGGCGCGCCCGGCATCGCCCGCGTCATCGGAAAGCTGCGCAAGCAACCCGCTGGCGACCTTGGCGGCATCGCCGACGATTCCGACGCTGATTTTCTTGGTCAGGCCGATACGGTCGGGGTTGATGTCGACCTGGATGATCTTTGCGTCGGCGGGCCAGTATTCCATGCCGTAGCCGGGCAAGGTCGAGAACGGGTTCAGCCGTGTTCCAAGGCACAACACCACATCCGCATCGCGGATCAGTTCCATACCCGCCTTGGACCCATTATACCCCAGCGGCCCCGCGAACAGCGGGTGATTGCCGGGAAAGGCGTCATTGTGCTGATAGCCGACACAGACCGGTGCATCCAGACGTTCGGCAAGCAGGCGCGATGCCTCGATCCCGCCCTTGGCCAGCACCACGCCCGCGCCGTTCAGGATGACCGGGTTCTTTGCCTCGCTCAGCAGCCGGGCAGCCTCTGCGACCGAGTTTTCTCCACCGGGCGAGCGTTCGAACTCGATCGGTTCGGGGATTTCGACATCGATAACCTGTGTCCACATATCGCGCGGGATATTCAACTGTGCCGGGGCCGACAGACGCTTGGCCTGGGCGATCACGCGGGTCAGGACCTCGGCCACGCGCGAGGGGTCGCGCACCTCTTCCTGATAGGCGACCATGTCCTCGAACAGCTTCATCTGTTCGACTTCCTGGAACCCGCCCTGACCGATGGTCTTGTTGGCCGCCTGCGGCGTCACCAGCAACAGCGGTGTGTGGTTCCAGTAGGCGGTTTTCACGGCGGTAACGAAATTGGTGATGCCGGGGCCGTTCTGGGCGATCATCATGCTCATCTTGCCGGTGGCGCGGGTGTAGCCATCGGCCATCATGCCGGCACTGCCTTCGTGGGCGCAGTCCCAGAACGTGATGCCGGCCTTTGGGAAGAGGTCGGAAATCGGCATCATGGCCGAACCGATGATGCCGAACGCATGCTCGATGCCGTGCTTTTGCAGCGTTTTGACGAAACATTCCTCGGTGGTCATTTTCATTTGGGCGATTCTCCGAAAAAAACAGGATACGGCATCGGGTGCCAGCTTGGTTGCGGTTTTAAGGACCGTGCAGAACGGCGGTTAGGTCCAGATTGAAGCTCGGTTTATATCCAGCGGTCGTCATGCGGCCAGACAACGCGCGATCAGTTCGATACCCGGCGGGATCCGGGATGCCGGGATCGAGGAATAGCCCAGCCGGTAGTAGTTGCGCGGTTGTTCCGATCCGGCAAAGAACGGGGCGCCCGGCTCGATCACCACGCCGTTGCGGGCGAGCTCCTGCGCGACCGCGGTCATGTCGGTGCCGGAGCGGGCGCGCATCCACAGGGACGAACCGCCATAGACGCCACGCCCTGCGATGGTGAGGCCATGATCGCTCACGGCTTGCTCGATGACCTGCCTGCGGTCGTGCAAAGCCTTGGACATGCGGCGAATCTGGGCGTCGAAGTGACCAAGGCTGAGAAAATAGGCGGCGGTGCGCTGCAAATGGCCCGGCGGGTGACGCAAGACGCTGGCGCGCAACGCGCGGGCCTGCTCGATGAAGGGCTCGGAGCCAACGATATAGCCGAGCCGAAGCCCGGGGCAGAGCGATTTCGAAAAACTGCCCACGTAGATCACCCGTCCGTCGCGATCGAGCGACTTGAGCGCCGGGGAGGGCGCGGCGAGAAAAGCGAGTTCGAATTCGTAATCATCCTCGACAATCAGCGCATCCAGATCACGAGCGCGGTCGAGCAGCGCGCGCCGCCGCGCCAGCGGCATGGTCGCGGTGGTCGGCGACTGGTGACTGGGGGTGGTAAAGATCACGTCGGTATCGTCGGGCAACTCATCCGGGGGCAGCCCGTCTGCATCGACCCGCAACGGAACCATCGCGCATCGCGATTGTCGCAGGATGTCGCGCAGGGCGTGATAGCACGGATCCTCGACCGCCGCTTTGCGGGTCGGGTCAAGCAGGACCTGCGCGGTCAGCCAGAGCGCGTTCTGCGCCCCCATCGTGATCAGGATCTGTTCCGGTCGCGCCGCGATACCGCGACGGGGCAGGGTGTGGCGCGCGATGAATTCCACCAGCAACGGATCGTCCCGATCGAAATAATCACCGGTCAGCGACGTGAAATCCTTTTGCCCCAATGCGCGCAGCGCGCAGAGCCGCCAATTGGCGTGATCAAACAGCGTCGGATCGGCCTGGCCATAGATGAAAGGGTAGCGATAGCTGTGCCAGTCGGCCGGCTTTTGCGGCGTGTCCCCGCCGGTAAACCTGCGGCAGAGCGCGTGCTCCCAGTCGACGCGATCCTGTGTGCTGTGCGACGGGGCATAGACCGGCGGCACCGGCGCGTTGTCCGACACGAAATACCCGGATCGTCCGCGCGATGTCAGGTAATCGTTGGCCAGCAGTTCTGTATAGGCGAGCGTCACGGTAATCCGGCTGACGCCCAGATGCCCGGCCAGCTTGCGCGAAGACGGTAACTTTTCGCCACGATGAAACCGGCCCGACAGGATGCCCTCTGCGACAACCTGCTGAATCTGGGCCTGCAACGTGCCCTGTGCATCGGGGTTCAAGAAGAAGGTGTCGACCGAGATTGCCATGACGCAGGATAGACTGGACCTAGCGCGCTTGCAATCTGGACTTATGGGGATATGGCGCGGGAAAGCACCCGCGCCAGTCCGTTTTCTATCAGCCGAAGACCCGGCCCAGTGCGCCATCGACCGCGTCGGTGATCTGGTCGATATCGTCGGTCCCGGCGATCAGGGCGGGCGAGAAGCAAAGCGTGTTGTTGTAGCCCGGAACAGAGCGGTTGGTCATGCCGATGATGACGCCCTGCGCCATGCAGTCGGCCACCACAGCCTGAACCTTTTTCTCGGCCATCGGTGCCCGGCTTTCGCGATCCTGTACCAGCTCGGCCCCGAGGAACAGCCCTTTTCCGCGCACGTCGCCGATCACGGCGTGTTTTTCCATCAGCGCGTTCAGGTTCCCCATCATGTGCTCGCCCATGCGGGTGGTGTTGTCGAGCAGGTCCTCGTCTTCGATGATGCGCAGGTTTTCCATCGCCGCTGCGGGCCCGGCCGTGCATCCGCCAAAGGTCGAGATGTCGCGGAAATAATCGAGCGGATCATCGGCGTTGGTCTTGAACTTGTCGAACATTCCCTCGTTGGTCACGAGGCATGCGATCGCGGCATAGCCGGAGGCAACGCCCTTGGCCATCGTCACCATGTCGGGTTTGACGCCGAAATGCTGATAACCGAACCATGTGCCGGTGCGGCCGACGCCACAGACGACCTCGTCTATATGCAGCAGGATGTCGTATTTCGCGCAGATTTCCTGCACCCGCTCCCAATAGCCGCTTGGCGGGGCGATGACGCCACCGCCGGCAGTGACCGGTTCAAGGCACAGGGACGCAACCGTGTCCGGACCTTCGCGCAGCACTGCGGCCTCGATCTGGTCTGCGGCCCAGAGGCCGTAGTTTTCCGTGGGGGCGCCGTCTTGCTCGAAGGCGCGGTATTCGAGGCAATGGGGCACCCGCACAAAGCCGGGAGTGAATGGCCCGTATTGTGCGTTGCGTTCGTCCTGGCCGCCGGCGGACAGGCAGCTGATGGTGGTGCCGTGATAGTCGCGTTCACGGTACAGGATCTTGTGCTTCTTGCCGCCGTATTTCTTGTGCGCGATCTGGCGCACCATCTTGAACGCTTTCTCGTTCGCTTCAGAGCCCGAGTTGCAGTAGTAGACCCGGCTCATGCCCGGCATCTTTTCGATCAGCTTTTCGGCGAAGGTCGCTCCTGGGATCGAACCGGCGGAACCGGCAAAATAGTTGAGCTTGATCAGTTGATCGCGCACGGCGTTGGCGATGGATTCGCGCCCGTAGCCGACATTCACGGTCCAGACCCCGCCGGACACGGCATCCAGGTGCTCCTTGCCGTTCTGATCCCAGACACGCATGCCCTTGCCTTCGACGATGATCTTTGGATCGGTCGTCTCATAGGGCTTGTGCTGGCTCAGATGGTGCCAGATATGCGCCTTGTCGGCCTCGACGACGCGAGAAATGTCATTTTCATTGAACGTACCGTCCATGGCATGTCCTTTCAGGGAACAAAGAAGAGCGCACGACAAGGCTGGCTTGGGATGCCAGAGTCGTCATCAATCCAGCATGAGCGCAAATCGCGCGCAGTTCGTAGGTCCAGATTTCGATGCGGATTAAGTCCAGAAATCGCACCCAAAGTCATCGGTCGGAACCATGATGCTGATTATCGCGCTGAATAATAACGTTAAATTGAGCCGCATTCGGGGCGCTTGTGAATTTGAGCGTTGTCATCACACGGATCTGCCGCACATAAAAGCATTGATCGAGAACTGGAATCGGGTTCCGATTGGTCGCAGGAGACCGACCCGCGCGCGCTGACGGTCTCAAACGAGAGGCGGCTGACCGCCCGAAATTCGACAATCTGCCGATATGGCAGGCAACCGGGAGATATTGCATGAAATTGAAGTCCAGACTGATGGGTGCCGTGGCTGGCGTTGCCGCTCTGAGCGCGGCACAGGTCGCCGCTGCCGAAGAGATTACCGTCGGCTATTTTCTCGAATGGCCCATGCCGTTTGAATATGCCAAGGTAATGGGCACCTATGACGAAGAGATGGGTGTGACGGTCAACTGGGTCAGCTTTGATACCGGCACCGCGATGAGCGCCGCGATGGCTTCTGGCGATGTTCAACTGAGCGTCAGCCAGGGCGTGCCGCCTTTTGTCGTCGCCGTCAGTGCCGGGCAGGACCTTCAGGCGCTGGATGTGGCAATCAGCTATTCCGAGAATGACAACTGCGTGGTTCATTCCGATCTCGAGATCGACAAGGACTCCGCTGGCGAACTCGCGGGCAAGAAGGTGGCCGTGCCTTTGGGAACCGCGGCGCATTACGGGTTCCTCAAGCAGATGGATCATTTCGGCGTCTCGCTCGACAGCCTCGAAGTGGTCGATATGGCGCCGCCGGATGGCGCGGCCGCGCTGGCGCAGGGCGCTGTTGACATGGCCTGCGGCTGGGGCGGATCGCTGCGCCGGATGCTGGAGCATGGCAATGTCCTGCTGAGCGGTGCGGAGAAGGAAGAACTGGGTATTCTGGTGTTTGACGTCACCTCGGGTCCGGCGAACTGGGTCGCGGAGAATTCGGACCTTGTTGCCAAGTTCCTCAAGGTTACGGCCGATGCCAATGCGATGTGGGCGGACGAAGCAAACCGCGAGATGATGTTGCCGGTGATTGCCAAGGATGCGGGCATGGATGTCGAAGCCACTGCCGAGACCATGGCCACGTTCGAGTTTCCGTCGGTCGACGAACAATTGACCGCTAAATGGCTCGGCGGCGGTGCGCAGGGCTTCATGAAGGGCGTCGCGGACGTGTTTGTGGCTTCCGGCAGTATCGATGCCGCCAAGGACACCTATGAGAACGCGATCAATATCGGGCCGCTTCAAACGGCGTCCGGATCGTAGGAACGCCATCCGGAGCCGGGCGCGGAATTGTGCCTGGCTCCATTGCGACCTTTTTGACCGCAGACGTCGGGGCCCGAAGGACCCGCATGATGTGTTGACCGCGTCCTGATCCGGGCCACGCCCATGCGCGAAGGGCCGGATTGGCCAGTCGCGTCGCGACAACGCCCTCGCCGGCACAGGCTCCGCATGCCCGGACCCGCGCCGTTCCTGCCGGTTGAACCGGTTTTCAGAGCCAGAAGGAAAACGCCTATCCCATGACCGGACTTGCCATTGAAAACCTGTCCATGCGCTTTGAGTTACCGAACGGCGGTTCGGTTCAGGCGCTCAAGGATGTATCACTGAACCTGAGTCAGGGCGAATTGCTGTCGGTGCTCGGTCCGTCAGGCTGTGGCAAGACGACGCTCCTGAACATCGTCGCCGGGTTTCTGGCCCCGACCGAGGGGCAGATCGTCATGAACGGGCATACCGTGACAGGCCCCGACGCCGAGCGCGGTATGGTGTTCCAGCAGGGCGCGCTGTTCGAATGGATGAGCGTGCGCGAGAATGTCGGGTTCGGCCCGCGCATGAAAGGCATGCCCAGGAAAGACATGAATGAGACGGTCGATCATCTGTTGGACGTGGTCGGCTTGCAGGATTTCAAGGAAAAGGCGGTTTACGAACTATCCGGCGGCATGCAGCAGCGGGTCGCGCTGGCGCGGTGTCTGGCTAATGATCCCGACGTGATCCTGATGGACGAACCCTTGGGGGCGCTCGATGCCCTGACTCGGGAAAAGATGCAGTCGCTGGTTCTGAAGCTGTGGAAGGAAACCGGCAAGACGATCATCCTGATTACCCACTCGGTCGAAGAGGCACTGTTGCTGGGCGAGAGGTTGCTGGTGATGGCACCGCGTCCGGGTCGCATTCACAAGGAATACCGCCTTCCCTTTGCAGATCTCGGCGTCGGTCAGGATCTGCGCGAGGTGAAAAAACACCCTGACTTTGCGGTCAAGCGCGAGGAAATTCTCGGCATGATCTGGGATATGGAGGAAGAAATCATGGGACGCACGGAGGCAAGCGCATGATCCCCCTGCTGATATATGTCGCGATCTTCGTGGTGTCCTATCTCGTGTTCACCAAGCTGATCCCCCATGCCGCACGCAGCGATTATACATCGCTCAAGACCGTGACATTCGGCGACGAAAGTGCCGTGACCCCGAACCGGGCGGCATCGGTCATTTCGGTTCTGACTCTGTTCCTGTTGTGGGGGATGTTCACCGGCTCGGCCTTGCTGCCAAAATTCCTGCACATGCCGGGTCCCTTCGAGGGGACGGCGACCTTTGAATACACGGCGCAACTGCCTGACGGAGATCGCGACAACGCGACGGTGACGGTGCTGGTGCATCCGGTGGATGAAGAGGCGACCGAGCCCGAGGTCGAGCCCGGCGAAGGCTGGGCCAAGAACGATTCCGCGACCATCGGCGTCTGGCGCAGCGGCTTGATCCGTGTCGACCGCAACGATGAATTCGGCCGCGATGAAGGTGCCGAGGTCGTCGCCGTCAACGGCACACCCATCGCGCCGGGCGGCGAGGTCGAGATCGAGTATGGGCGCGTCGGCATGAGTCCGAAGGGCACGCTCAATTTCGAGCCGGCCAAGGGCTGGCAGATGGAACCGATCTGGCTGCCCGCGCCGGAGGATGTCGTGGCGCGGGTTGTTGAAATCGCCAGGGAAGGGTTTCGCGGATCAACCCTGTGGGAGCATCTGGGCTATTCGCTGTTCCGCGTTGTGGTCGGCTTTTTCTTCGGGGCGCTGGTTGGCATTCCTCTGGGATATGCGATGGGGCTGTCGGACTGGTTCCGGGGCTGGTTCGATCCGATCGTCGAGTTCATGCGCCCGGTGCCGCCGCTTGCCTTGATCCCTCTGGTCATCATCTGGGCGGGCATCGGCGAGACAGGCAAGATCATCCTGCTGTTCCTCGCGGCTCTCTGGATCATGGCGATCGCGGCGCGTTCCGGGGTATCTGGCGTCAAGATTTCCAAGGTGCACGCGGCCTATTCGCTCGGAGCAAGCAAGAGCCAGATCATGCGCTTTGTGATCGTGCCCAACTCGTTGCCCGAAATCTTCACCGGTGCACGGGTCGCGATGGGTGTGTGTTGGGGCACGGTGGTCGCCGCCGAACTGGTGGCCGCTGAAAAAGGTGCCGGCATGATGATCATGGTCGCGTCCAAGTTCCAGAACACGGATATCGTCATCATGGGTATAATCCTGATCGGAATCATCGGCTTTGGCATCGATATTCTGATGCGCTGGGCCGAACGCATCCTCGTGCCGTGGAAGGGCAAAGGCTGACCCGATCCGCGTAATCTTGCCGACAGGGAGGCCCCGGGGTGGTGTCATGGCCCCGGGGTTTTTCGTTTTTGCGCCAATTTTTTCGGTGAAGCGGACAATCTTGATGATGAGGTGAAATATTTCGCATTTCACCTTTCAATTCGTCGCCAATACTGCATGTTGCACGAGTGACGCAAATGGCGAGTGACTTGCCTTTGATTCATGTTGAAGGCGATCAGGTGCGAGCCATAATAAGCGAGCCGGTTGCTTGTCAGCGTCTGGAAACGTAAGAAATCTCATGGAGGTTCAAATGAATATTTCGCGAACTGTGACAACCGCCTGTGCCGCGTTCTGCCTGTCTGCCAGCGCCGCGCTGGCGTCGGATGGCGTTCTGCCGTCGAGCGACAGCGTGTTCACAAAGTGGGGCGAAACCGAGGGCTGGACGATCTACAAGGACGAGACACGCAAATCCTGCCTGGCCGAGCGCGTCGACGAAGCCGGCAACGTCCTGCAAATGGGGCTGACCGCAGAGCACACACTTGGCTATATCGGGGTGTTCACCCAGGCGGATATCGGCCTGTCCGAAGGCAAGGAAAAGCTGCTGATCGCGATCGACGGCGACCTTTACGAGGGTGAGGCCCAGCAGAAGAGCAAGCATCTGGCCGACGGCTACACCGGTGGATACGTGGTATCGAGCGACGCTGATTTCGTGACGGATATCATGAAGAAATACGAAATGGTGGTGATGCCTGAGCACGAGGGCGCATTCATCATCAACCTCGACGGCACATACAAGGCCATCGAGGAAAGCCGCAAATGCAACGAGGAAATCGGCGCCTGATCGGGCGTTCGTGACAGATGCCGTCACCCGGTCACGGGTGACGGCACAGACTGGATTTCCCGCACCCATCGCGTCATCGCGGTGGGTGTTTTTGTCAGAGGCACTCCAACAGAAGCGCGCGGGTGTTCTCGGTTGTCATCTTTACCGGGTTGCCGCCTGTACTGGGATCGGCGAGCGCCGAAACGACGAGCGCATCGATATCCGGATCCGTGACCCCCAGTTGGGTCAGTGTCGTCGGAATGCCGAGCCGCTCGGTCAGGTCGCCGACAAAGTCGTAAAAGCCGTCAAAGCCGCCCTTGATGTTCAGATAGGCTGCCGCCATGGCCAGCCGGTCTTCTATGGCGGGCCGATTGAAGCGCAGGACAGGTTGCATCACCACCGCGTTGGTGGTGCCGTGATGGGTGTTGAAGACGGCCCCGATCGGATGCGAAAGCGCATGGATTGCGCCCAGACCTTTCTGGAACGCGGTGGCCCCCATCATCGCGGCGCTCATCATCTCGGCCCGTGCCGACAGGTCGGTGCCATCCGAATAGGCTGCCGGAAGGTTCTCTTTCACCAGCCGCATTCCTTCCAGCGCAATGCCCTGGCTCATCGGGTGGTAATGCGGCGAACAGAAGGCCTCCAGGCAATGGGCGAAGGCATCCATCCCCGTACCCGCCGTAATCGCGCGGGGCATGTCGACGGTCAGCCTGGGATCGGCGATGACCACGCCGGGCAGGATTTTCGGGTGAAAGATGATCTTTTTCTCGTGGGTTTCCGAGTTGGTCAGGACCGAGGCGCGTCCGACTTCCGACCCGGTCCCGGCGGTGGTCGGGACGGCGATGATCGGTGCGATGGCATCGGCATCGGCCCGGGTCCACCAGTCGTCGACATCCTCGAAATCCCAAACCGGGCGGCGCTGACCCGCCATGAAGGCCACGAGCTTGCCAAGATCCAGCCCGGAGCCGCCGCCAAAGGCCACCACGCCGTCATGACCGCCTTCGCGATAGGCGGCAACGCCAGCGGCGAGGTTGACCTCGTTCGGATTGGGGTCGACGTCATGAAACATCTCTCGACCCAGCCCCGCCGAGTCCAGAACATCCAGAGCCTGCTGTGTTATCGGCAGGTTGGAAAGCCCGCGATCAGTGACCAGCAGCGGGCGTTTGATCCCGCTTGCCTTGCAGGCTTCGGCCAGTTCGCAGATACGGCCCGCGCCAAATCGGATCGCGGTGGGATATGACCAGTTCACGGTCGCAGTCATGGCAGTTTCCTCAGATGGTAGGATTTGGGTCGCGTCAGGTTATGATAGCCGATTACCGATAATCCGCCACCGCGTCCGGTGTCCTTGCAACCGGTCCAGCAGAGCGCCGGGTCGAGGTAATCGGCGCGGTTCATGAAAACCGTACCGGTTTCGATCTGGGCGCCTATGGCTTCGGCGCGCGCGGTATCGGCGGTCCAGATGGAGGCGGTCAGCCCATAGTCACTGTCGTTCATCAGGGCGATGGCCTCGGCGTCGTCGGTAACCGGCATGATCCCGACGACCGGCCCAAAGCTCTCTTCGCGCATCACGCGCATGGAATGATCCACGTTGGTCAGGATCTGGGGCATCAGATAGGCCCCGCCATCATCCGGAAACGAGGCCGGGTCGATCATCGCCCTTGCCCCGGCGGCAATCGCTTCGCGGGTCTGCTCGCGTACGAGGTCGGCAAACCGTGCCTGCGCCATCGGGCCAAGCGTGGTTTCCGGGTCGAGCGGATTACCCAGACGGTATCCGCGCACGATCGACACGGCCTTGTCGACAAAGGCGTCGAACAGGGATTGATGCACATAGATGCGCTCGATCCCGCAGCAGCATTGTCCGGAATTGAACATCGCGCCGTCGATCAACGTTTCGACAGCGGCGTCCAGATCGGCGTCCTGCGCGACATAGCCTGGATCCTTGCCACCCAGTTCGAGACCCAGCCCGGTGAAGGTCCCCGCCGCCGCCTGTTCGATGGCGCGACCGCCGGCGACCGATCCGGTGAAGTTCACAAAGTCAAAGGCACGCGCACCGATCAGGGCCGAAGTGGTAGCGTGGTCGAGAAACACGTTCTGAAACACGTCCCGGGGGATTCCCGCCGCGTGGAAGGCGGCGGCCATGCGTTCGCCCACGAGAAGGGTCTGGCTGGCATGTTTCAGAACGACGCTGTTTCCCGCGATCAGGGCCGGCGCAACGGTATTGATCGCGGTCATGTAGGGATAGTTCCACGGGGCGATCACCAGAACGACACCATGTGCCTCGCGGGTGATGTAGCGTTTGAAATCGCCACTGTCCTCGACTGCAATCGGGGCAAGCGCCTCTTCGGCGATCCGGGCCATATGGGTGGCGCGTTCCTCGAAACCGCCGAATTCGCCGCCATACCGGACCGGCCGGCCCATCTGCCGGGCGAGTTCGGGCACGATTTCGTCATTCATCGCACCGACATTTGCGACGCCCTTGAGCACCAGCTCGATCCGTTCGGACATCGGTTTGGCGGCCCATGTCTTTTGTGCGGCACGGGCGCGCGTTGCCGCGTCGGCTGCTTCGGGTTTGGACAAACAGTCACGCGATGCGTAAACCGCGCCGTCAATGGGAGAGATGCACTGCACCTGAGTGGTCATATCTGGTCTCCGGATGTTCCTGGAAAGAGCCGGGTCCGGCGGGGTCAGGCCCGCTCGAATCCCCGGGCAATCTCGTAATCGGTAATGGCCTTGTCGAAGTCTTCGATCTCCCATTCCGCAGCCCGGCAGTAATGGTCGATCACCTCGTCGCCCATCGCCGAACGCAGCATGGCGGAGCCGCGCAGCGTCTCGAGGGCCGAGGGCAGGTTGCGCGGGATTTCGTTTGCCTGTTCGTCTTCATAGACATCGCCGGTGGTGGGCGCTTGCAGGTCAAGTTTTTCCTCAATCCCGGCGAGTCCGGCGGCGAGCATGGCGGCCTGGGCAAGATAGGGGTTCATGTCCGAGCCGGGTATCCGGCATTCCACCCGCACGCCCTTGGTCTGCGCGCCACACAGGCGGAAGCCGGCGGTGCGGTTGTCGACCGACCACACGGTCTTGGTGGGAGCAAAGGTTCCTTTGGTAAAGCGCTTGTAGCTGTTGATGTAGGGCGCCATGAACACGGTCATATCAGGCGCATACCTGATCAGACCCGCCATATAGTGCCGCATCAGGTCGGACATCCCGTGATCGCCCTGGGGATCGCAAAAGGCGTTGTCGCCGTCGCGCCACAGCGATTGGTGCACATGGGCCGAGCTGCCGACCCGCTCGGGGTGCCATTTCGGCAAGAAGCTGGCGGCGTGCCCCTGTTGATCGGCGATTTCCTTGGTTGCGTGCTTGGCTATGGTGTGGTGATCCGCCGTGTCCAGCGCCCCGGCATACTTTATGTTGAGTTCCTCCTGCCCGGCCTCGGCTTCGCCCTTGGAGTTCTCGACCGGGATACCAGCGGCATAAAGATGGTTGCGCAGCGGGCGCAGCACATGTTCTTCGCGACTGGTTTGCAGGATGTTGTAATCTTCGTTGTAGGCGCTGATCGGGGTGAGGTCGCGATATCCGCCGTTGGCGATCTCGGCATAGGACTTCTGAAACAGAAAGAACTCGAGCTCTGTCGCCATGACCGGCGCGAGTCCCATCGCTTCGCAGCGTGCAATCTGGTGCTTGAGGATCGCGCGCGGCGAATGGCTGACAGCGGCGTGGCCGTGATGATCCAGCACGTCACAGAGCAACATGACCGTGCCGTCCAGCCACGGCATGGGGCGAATGGTTCCAAGGTCCGGTTTCATGACGTAATCGCCATAGCCGGTCCGCCAACTGGTGCTGGCATAGCCATCGGGTGTGGCCATTTCGAGATCGGTGGCAAGCAGGTAGTTGCAGCAATGGGTTTCTTCCCACGCGCTGTCGACAAAATGCCGTGCATGGAACCGTTTGCCCATCAGGCGTCCCTGCATATCGACGATGCAGGCCAGTACCGTGTCGACCCGGCCGTCGTCCACCGCCGATTTCAACGCCTCAAATGTCATCAATCCCGGCATGATCCGCCCCTTGTTGTTATGGTTCGTATGGACGCGGCAGACCCGATCCGGGACCGGGGCCGCCACGCGTTGAGATGTCAGCGGGCCTCAGCCGTAGCGATAGGGGCGGCCGGCCTTTTGCATGTCGGCGTTATATTGCTTGAAGATCTCGACAACCTTGGCCTTGGTTTCGGATTCGGCGGCGATCTCGTCCCAGAATTCAAGAGCGGCTTCCTCGACCGTCGCCCATTCCGCATCGGGGATCGACGTCAACTGCATCTTGTCGCCATTGACCCGCAGCGAAGCCTCGCCGCCCCAGTACCACCACTGCCGGTAATAATGGGACTGGTCACAGCAGACCCGGAACAGCGCCTGCAAATCTTCTGGCAGTTCGTTCCAGCGCTCCATGTTGGCAAAGAACGATCCAGCCCACGCGCCAGAGATGTTGTTGGTCAGGAAATAATCGGTCACATCGGCCCAGCCGACCGTGTAATCCTCGGTGATGCCAGACCAGGCGATCCCGTCGAGTTCGCCCGTCTGGACTGCGACCTCGATGTCTTCCCACGGCAACGTCACCGGCACGACGCCGAATTGCGAAAGAAAGCGCCCGGCGGTGGGGAAGGTAAAGACACGCTTGCCCTTGAGGTCTTCAAGGCTGCGGATCGGGTCCTTGGTTGCGAAATGGCAGGGGTCCCATGATCCGGCGCTGATATGCTTGACGCCGACCTTGGAATATTCCGCGTCCCAGATTTCGTTCAGGCCATACTGGTTGAACAGCACCGGCACATCCAGGCTGTAGCGGCTGGCAAAGGGGAAATAGCCTCCGAACACCGTGACTTCGGTGGGTGACGCCATCGAGTCGTCATCCGATTGAACGGCATCGATGGTGCCGCGCTGCATCGCCTGAAACAGCTCGCCGGTGGGCACCAGCTGATCGGCGTAGAACAGTTCGATCTGCATCCGGTCGCCTGCGATCTTGTTGAACATCTCGATCGCGGGGTCGATCACATGCGCGGCGAGTGCGGGGCCGGCATAGGTCTGCATGCGCCACTTGATCGTGGATTGCGCCAGCGCAGGAGTGGCCAGCGGAGCCGCCGCGGCGCCAAGGGCCGATGTGGTCAGGAACTTGCGTCTTGTGGTCATTGGGTCTCTCCTTGTGGGTTGTGGTTCGTTGTTTTCCCTCTCTTCGCCGGAGGGTTATTTTCCGTAAACATAATCTGGCAGCCACAGGGCAATCTGCGGGAAACACAGGATCAGCGTCAGCGCCAGAACCATCACCAGTACAAACGGCAGGATCGATCCGTAGATATCGCGCAGCGTGATTTCCGGTGGGGCCATCGCGCGCATCAGAAACAGGTTATAGCCAAACGGCGGGGTCATATAGGCGATCTGTGTGGTGATCGTGTAAAGCACCCCGTACCAGATCAGGTCGAACCCGAGTTCGCCGACCAGAGGCACATAGAGCGGCGCCACGATGACCAGCATTGCGGTGTCGTCCAGAAACGTGCCCATCAGGATAAAGCTGAGCTGCATCAGGATCAGGATCATCCACGGGTTCAGGCCCAGTTTCTCCGTGAACAGGCTTTCGATGGCCTTGACCGCGCCGAGCCCGTCAAACACCGCGCCAAAGGCCAGCGCGGCGAGGATGATCCACATGAACATGCAGGAAATGCCCAGCGTGTTGCGCACCGAGTTCTCGAACACCTGCCGCGTCATCCGGCCTTTCAGGACGGCGGCGCCAAATGCCGTCATTGCCCCGATTGCCGAACTTTCCACAAGCGATGTCCAGCCGTTCACAAACGGGACCATCATTGCGAAAAAGATCGCGAAGGGCAGCAACCCGGCCCGCAGCAGCCGCAGTTTTTCGGCCATCGGAATGTTGCGCTCTTCGGCCGGAAGGACGGGCCCGAGCGCCGGATTGATCCTGCACCGGATGACGATATACAGAATGAACAGCATCGCCATCATCACCCCGGGAACCACTCCGGCAAGCCAAAGCTGCCCGACGGGCTGGCGCGCAATCATTGCGTACAAGACCAGCACGACGGATGGCGGCACAAGGATCCCGAGCGAAGACCCCGCCTGTATGACGCCGGTGACCATGCGCTTGTCATAGTTGCGGCGCAGAAGTTCCGGCAAGGCGATTGTCGCCCCGATGGCCATGCCCGCGACCGACAGCCCGTTCATCGCCGAGATCAGCACCATCAATCCGATCGTGCCCACCGCGAGGCCGCCGGACAAGCCGCCCATCCAGACATGGAACATCTTGTAAAGATCGTCCGCGATCCGCGACTCGCTCAGGACATAACCCATGAAGATGAACATCGGCAGGGTCAGCAGCGGATACCATTTCATCAGCTTCATCGCGGCCGAGAACGCAAGGTCATAGCCGCCCCGGTCCCCCCAGAGCAGCAGCGCGGCCACCACGGCGACAAAGCCGATCGCGCCGAACACACGCTGTCCGGTGAGCAGCATCAGCATCATCGTCGAGAACATCAGCGCGGCGATCAGCTCGTAAGACATCAGGTCTTGTCCCCCATGTCTTCTCCGCGTAGGCGCAGGATGTCCTTGAACAGTTCGCTGATCGCCTGAAGCAGCATCAGGGCAATACCGGTGATCATGATGACTTTTATGGGCCACAGATAGGGGCGCCAGGCCGTCGGGCTGCGCTCGCCGCCGTATTTGAACGAATAGATCGTGCTGTCGATACCGCCCCACAACAGGATGGCGAGGTAGAAGATCAGGAACAGCACGGTGATCGCGTCGGTCGCCGCCTTGCGGCGCTCGCTCCATTCGCCATAGAGCAGATCCATCCGTACGTTCGAGCCAAGCTGGAGCGAATACGGCCCGCCGAGCATGTAATAGGCCACCATCGCGAATTGCGCCATCTCCAGCGTCCACAGCGAGGGGACGCTGAATGTCTTGGATATTGACGACCAGAGCAGGATCGCAACCATCACGAAGATGCCATACATCACGATCCGGCCGAGCCGGTAGTTGATCGCGTCGATCACGCGGACATAGGTTCTGAGCGCGGCGATCATGTCGGCTCCACCAGCGGCAGGTCCACGTCCAGTTCGGCGCAGGCAGCGGCGATCCAGCCGGTCAGCAGGGACGCCATCGCCGTCTGTGCCGCAGGGTCGCGGATCAGGTCATTGCGAATTTCCAGCATCACATTGAACGCGTTGATCGGCAACGCATGCGCGCGCAGGGTATGGGTGACGCCGTCCTGCGGGCCGTAGGGGTCGTTCACCCGCACCGTTCGGTCGGTATGATTGCGGACGCAAGACATCATGGCGCGGGTCAGCCGATCATCGCTGTCATGGATCAGACCGATTTCCACATCGCGCGTGCGTCCGCGATAGACGGGCGTGAAACTGTGCACCGTGATCATGACAGGGGGGCGCGCAAAACCGGCGAGCACCTGTTGAAGGGTTTTGCGAAAAGGATCGTGAATGGTCTCGATGCGGTGCGCGCGCTCGTTTTCGCTCAGATTCCGATTGCCGGGAATGTCGTGTATCTCGCTTCTCTGCGGCATCGCATCCGGCGCGTGGGGCGGGCGATTGCAATCGAACAGGAGCCGCGACAATCCACCTGCGACAAGAGGGCCGTCCATCGCCCCGCTCAGAGACTGTGCGATGGCCAGTGCACCCGGATCCCACGCGATGTGGCTGTCCAGCAGGTCAGAAGGCAAACCCAGATTGCCATACCGCGCCGGCATCGCGTTGGAGGCATGTTCGCATACGATCAGAACGGGACCGCGCCCGTCGCGATTCTGCACGGTCACCGCCGTCTCGTTCTGATCCGTATCCGTTCCCGGCATGTTCAAATCTGGTTCATTGGTTCCTTTGGTGAAAACTTTTCTTCACGGACAGGTGTTCTGTCAATCAAACTCTGAAATTATTTCTTCACGATTTGCGGGGCTGTTGATATTGTAAGCAAAACGGAGGGCGCAGCGGGTGTCGGAGGCATCGGAAACCATCGCGGAACGATTGCAGGCGGCGTTCGACACGCTGACGCGGGCGGAAAAGCAATTGGCCGATTCCCTGTTGCAGGGCTATCCGGTCTCGGGTCTGAGTTCGATCACGCAGGTGGCGCAGAATGCCGACGTGTCGACACCGACCGTCGTGCGCATGGTGCAGAAACTGGGGTTTTCGGGATTTCCGGCGTTTCAGGCGGCGCTTCGGGATGAGCTGGAGGCCCGGATTTCCGATCCGATCAGCAAGCGGAACACCTGGTCCGAACGTGCGCCCGAGGCGCATATCCTGAACCGGTTCACCGATGCGGTGATCGGCAACATCCGCCAAACACTCACCCAGATCGACCTCGAAATGTTCGAGCGCTGCTGTGCCATGCTGGCCGATCCCGACCGGTCGATCTACGTGGTCGGCGGGCGCATCACCCGTTCGCTTGCCGAGCACTTTTTCCTGCACATGCAGGTTTTGCGCGCCGATGTGACCCATATCCAGTCCATTTCGAACGCGTGGCCGCATTATCTGCTGGACGTGCAAAAGGATGACGTAGTGGTGATCTTCGATGTGCGCCGCTATGAAAATTCGACGCTGAAACTTGCCGAGATGGCGCGCGAGCGGGGGGCGGTCATCGTGCTGTTTACCGACCAATGGCGCTCACCCGTGCATGATCTCGCCGATTGTTCGTTCTGCGGGCGCATCGTGGTGCCCTCGGCCTGGGATTCCTCGGTGACGCTGCTGTTGATGCTGGAAACGGTGGTTGCCGACGTTCAGGAACGAACCTGGGATACGACGCGTGACCGGATGGAGGCGTTGGAAGAGATGTTTGACCGTACCCGGTTCTTTCGCAAGTTCACATGACGGGAGAGCACGAGTGACGGTTGACAGTACCTGCAAGTTGCGCGTTTCCTGTGAAAAGGAACAAAAACGAAAACGGGTGCGGCGTCGCTGTCGCAAATCTGTTTCGCGGCACTGGCAGGTGTCGGGCCGTGCTTCACATAATCAGGATGGGGGAATCAGATGACACACAATTGGATGATCGGCGCTGCGGTTGCGGTCTCGCTCGGCGGGCTGGCTAGCGGGGTGTCCGCGGATACGCTGCGGCTGCTGACCTGGGGGGGATATGCGCCGGACGACGTGATCGAGATGTTCGAGGAAGAGACCGGCCATACGGTCGAAGTGACCCTTTCGAACAACGAGGAAATGATCGCCAAACTACGTGCGACAGGGGGCGGTGGCTTTGATCTTGCCCAGCCGAGCCAGGACCGTATTGCCGGTCCGCAGGCCGAGTTCGGTATCTACAAGCCGATCGACCTGAATCGAATCGACGCTTCGCAATTCATCGAATCGATGCTGACCGCAACCAAACTAAATACGACTGTTGGCGATGAGGTCTATGGCGTGCCGCATGTCTGGGGCACAAGCGGGCTGGTGCTCGATACGGTCAAGGCCGGGATGGTCCAGGATTACACCGATCTGTGCAGTGACGAGGTTGCGGGGAAGGTGTCTTATCGCCTCAAGCGTCCGACGCTGATCGGGTTCGCCTTTGCGATGGGAATGGATCCGTTCGCGGCCTATGGCGACCCGGTTGCCTACGAAAACATCATGAACCAGGTCGAAACCGCGCTGATCGATTGCAAGCCCAACGTCAAGACCTATTGGGGCGGTGGCGACGAACTGATGGGTCTCGTGCGCTCTGGCGAAGTCGTGGCGGCAATGGCGTGGGACACCGGCGGCTGGAAGCTGAACGCCGACAATCCGGACGTGACTTTCGTGGCTCCGGCATCGGGGGCTCTGGGATGGATCGATACATTCGTGCTGCCTGCCAAGGGCAAGGCGGATGATGCGGCCTATGACTGGATCAACTTCGTGATGCGCCCCGAGGTTTCGGCAAAGATCACCGAAGCATCCGGCAATTTCACCGCCTCACTGGGCGCGGATGAATTCGCGTCCGACGCGCTCAAGGCGCGGTTCCAGAACAGCTTTCCGCCCGAGGCGATCGACAACATCAAGTGGTATCCCCCGGTGCCCGCCGGTCTGGAAGCCATTGAAGGTGGCGTGCTCGACCGGATCAAGGCCGCCAACTGAGCGATGAAACACCGGGACGGCATCCGCAGGCTTGCGGGTGCCGCCGTCATTTGAGGCGAGCAGTAACCAACATGACACCAGATCTGGAATGCCAGGGCCTGACCAAACGATTTGACGAAACCACCGCCGTCAGGGGGGTCTCCTTCTCGGTTGCGCCGGGATCGTTCTTTTCGATTCTCGGTCCCTCCGGCTGTGGCAAGACCACCATCATGCGGATGATCGCGGGGTTCCTTGAACCCACCGGCGGCGATATCCGGATCAAGGGCAAGTCCATGCTGAACGTCGCGCCGAACAAGCGACCGGTCAATATGGTGTTCCAGCATCTCGCGCTGTTCCCGATGATGAATGTCGCTGACAACATCGGGTACGGGTTGCGCCGCAAGGGGATGAGCAAATCGGAGATCGCCCGCAAGGTCGGCGAGGTGCTGGATCGCATCGGCTTGCCGGGGATCGAGACCCGCAAGCCGGACGAATTGTCCGGCGGCCAGAAACAGCGCGTTGCGATCGCGCGCTGCATGGTGCTGGAGCCCGATGTGTTGCTGCTGGATGAACCGCTTGGCGCGCTCGATCTCAAGCTGCGCGAGCGGATGAAGATCGAATTGAAATCTCTTCAGGCCGAGTTCGACACAACATTTGTCTATATCACCCATGACCAGTCCGAGGCGCTCGTGATGTCGGATCAGATCGCGGTGATGAATGCCGGGCAATTCGAACAGGTGGGCAGCGCGCGCGACCTGTATTACCGGCCGAAAACCGCGTTCGTGGCGGGGTTTGTCGGAGACAGCAATCGGTGGCGCGGGACGGTCGAGCGCGCCGACGGCAACCGCATCGTGCTTCGTACGGCGGATGGAATGCTGATTGCGGGCGCGACACAGGGCGCGCCGCTCGCAACCGGCAGCGCCGCCGAGATCTTCCTGCGCCCCGAGGCGGTTCGGGTCGCGCAGGATGCCGCCGATCTTGCCCATTTCGACAATCGGCTGAGCGGACAGGTCAGCAGCCTTCTGTTCAACGGGGCCGCGAGCCGTGTTCTGGTGCGCGGCGAGAGCGGTCAGGAAATCGAGGTGACGCTGCCGCAATCGGGCGAATTTGCCGACCTGACCAAGGGCGCGCCGGTGCATATCGGCTGGTCGGGGGATCAAACCGCCTGTTTCGCGACCGGGTCCTGAACGATGGCGCAGGGAACGAAACTGGGGTTCTACCTGCTCCTGACGCCATTGGTGCTGTGGCTGAGCCTGCTCATCATCATCCCGCATATCGACATGGCATTGTTGTCGCTGCGCGAGCGTGTCGGAGTGGGTGAATACGCGACCAGCCTTGCCAATTATCGCGGCTTCTTTGGCGAACCCATCTACATGTGGACCTTTTTGCGCACCGCGATGATGTCGATGCTGGCAACGGTTGTGACGCTGATCATTGCCTTTCCGGTGTCCTATTATATCGCCAAGATCGCCAAGGGGCGGGTGCAGTCTGTGCTCTTCCTGCTGTGCCTCGTGCCGTTCTGGGTCTCCGAACTGGTGCGCACGTTCGGCTGGATGATCCTGTTGCGGGAAACCGGGTTGTTTTCTTCCCTGCTGCAATGGGTCGGTCTGGCGGATGGACCGGTCGAGATGCTTTACAACGACGTCGCGATGATGGTGGGGCTGGTCTATACCTCGATGCTGTTCATGGTGGTTCCGCTTGTGACCACGCTCGAAAGCCTCGACGATGCGGTGATCGAGGCCGGCTATGACCTGGGCGGGTCCGGCGGCAGCGTCTTGCGTGAAATCGTGATCCCCCATGCCATGCCGGGTATCGTGTCGGGCAGTATCGTGGTGTTCATGCTGTCGCTGGGCAACTACCTGACGCCGACGATGCTGGGCGGCAAGGACAGTCTGTGGTTTACCGAACTGATCTATTCGCAGTTCATCGTACGCTTCAACTGGGAGCTGGGCGCGGCCTTTGGTTTCATGCTGCTGATCCTGTCATCGCTGATCGTCTGGGCGACGCTGCGCCTGACCGGTCAGACTCTCGAAAAGACGATGGGGTCCTGATGATACCGTCCATTCCCCGACCCCGCGCGGTGCGGCTGCTCTACAATGCCTATGTCGCGCTGTTCTTTTTCTATCTCGCGCTGCCATTGGCCGTGGTCGCGGTATTTGCCTTCAATGACAGCCAGTTCCCGTCGCTGCCGTGGGAGGGCTTTACCTGGAACTGGTTCTTTGGTGACGAACGCCCGATGATCGGGGTCTTTCACGACCGCAGCATCCTGCGCTCCATCGGGACATCGGCGCTGGTCGGGGTCTGCGTGGCGGGTCTGTCGGTCGCGGTGGGTACGGCGAACGCTTTCCTGTTCAACCGCTACCAGTTCCGGGGACGCAGCGTGCTTTACGTACTGATGCTCTTGCCGCTGGTCATTCCGGGCATCGTGCTGGGCATTTCGATCCTGGTGTTTTCCTCGAATGTCGCAAACAGCCTTTGGGATCGTATGCAGTATGACGCGGAGATCCTGCGCCCCGGGCTGGTGCTGGTCGTGCTGGGGCAGTTCTCCTTTGTCACGACGATCGCGACGCTGGTGATCTCCGCGCGGCTGCAGAAGTTCGATCGCACGCTGGAAGAGGCGGCGTTGAACCTCGGGGCGGACCGGTTGACCGCGATCCGCACGATCACCTTGCCCTATCTTGCACCGGCGCTGATCGGGGCAGGAGTTGTCGCCTTTCTGATGAGTTTCGAAAACTTCAACACGACGCTGATGCTCGTCGGCTCGGATGCGCCCCTGACCATCACGATGTTCGACCGGCTCAAGGAAGGGTCGACACCGCTGCTCAACGCGGTGTCGCTTTTGCTGATGGTGGGATCATCGCTGCTGGCGCTGGTGATGATTGCCTTCCAGAGGCGTTAACCAAGCACTTCGGTCAGGGCCTCGACACTTGCGGTCACGATCGTATCGGCTTCGTCCCGCGTCAGGCAGAAGGGCGGGGCATAGCCGATGATGTCGCCTTGCGGCATCGCGCGCGCAATCACGTTGCGCTTCGCCATTGCCGCCGCGACCGACGGCCCCACCTTGCGCGCCGGGTCGAAAAACCGGCGCTCCTCGCGATCTTCGACCAGTTCGACGGCGCAGAGCATGCCCTCGCCGCGAATCTCACCCACATGGGGATGATCGGCCAGCGCGGTTTTTATCTGCCGGTTCAGGTAGGCACCGGTTTCCCCGGCATTGGAAATCAGGTTCAGATCATCGAGCAGCTTCAGATTGGCCACCCCGGCGGCGGCTCCGATTGGGTGCGCCGAATAGGTCCAGCCGTGGCCGATCGGGCCATTCTCGTCGGTGCCCCGTTCGAGAACGCTCCACATCCTGTCTCCGACGATTGAACCCGACAGCGGCGCATATGCCGAAGTCAGGCCCTTGGCGATGGTGATCAGGTCGGGCCGGATGCCGTAGTGATCGGACCCGAACATGCTTCCCAACCGTCCGAACCCGGTCACGACCTCGTCCGCGACCAGCAGGATGTCATGCCTGTCGAGCACGTCGCGCACAGCCGGCCAATATCCGGCGGGCGGCGGTACGATGCCGCCGGTGCCCAGGACCGGCTCGCCGATGAAGGCGGCGATGGTGTCGGCGCCTTCGCGGTCGATCAGCGCCTCAAGCTCCGCGACCAGATACGCCGTGAATGCCTCTTCGGTCATCTCGGCCTTGGGCCGGCGGAAGTAATACGGAGCCTCGGTGTGGATCACCTGTGCCAGAGGCAGGTCGAATTTCCTGTGAAACAGATCCAGCCCGGTCAGCGACCCGGTCATCAGCCCCGAGCCGTGATAGCCGCGCCAGCGGCTGATGATCTTCTTCTTTTCCGGACGGCCGAGGATATTGTTGTAGTACCAGATCAGCTTGACGTTGGTTTCATTGGCGTCCGAACCGGACAGGCCGAAATAGACCTTGCTCATGCCTTGGGGCGCGCGGTCGAGGATCATTTTGGCGAGGGTGATCGACGCTTCGGTGCCATGCCCGACATAGGCGTGGTAATAGGCCAGTTCGCGCGCCTGTTCGGCAATTGCTTCGGCGATTTCGGGACGGCCATAGCCGACATTGACGCAATAAAGCCCGGCAAAGGCATCGAGCAGCCGGTTGCCGTCGCGGTCGGTGATGTGGCAGCCCTCGCCACCGGTCACGACCCGTGTCGGGGTTTCGCCGCGCGCATGCTGCGCCAGATGGGTCGAAGGGTGAAAGAACGTTTCGCGGTCCCATTGTTCCAGTTGGTCGTTTCTGAGCATGATCTTTCCTTTTCGGGTTTCGCGTCGGTTCGGACGTTCCGATGGCAAGTGTTAGGCACAGTGAAGCAGCGGTGCAAACATCTCGGTGCCGTTTGTCGATTGCGCGGCAGCGGGCTTGACCGGATGAACATTCGGGCGGAGGGTCGTCCGACGACAATCCAGCAGCCACAGGAGCGGCGCATGACCACGTTCGAGGCGAATTTCACCACCGGAGAATACCTGCGCAGGATCGACAAGACCCGTGCCAAGATGACGGTGATGGGGCTCGATGCCATCGTGGTCAGCGATCCGTCGAACATGTCATGGCTGTCCGGCTATGACGGGTGGTCGTTCTACGTGCATCAATGCGTCATCCTCTCGCAAGAGGGGGAACCGGTGTGGTGGGGGCGGGGCATGGATGCGCTCGGGGCGCGGCGCACCGTGTTCATGCAGGACGACTGTATCCGCGGCTATGACGACAGCTATGTTCAGAACCCGGACAAGCATCCGATGCAGGATCTGTCGCGCCTGCTTGATGAACTCGGGCTGGCCAAGGCACGGATCGGTGTCGAGATGGATAATTACTATTACTCGGCGGCGGCGCATCGCACGCTTGAAAGCCATCTGCCCGAAGCGTCGTTTCAGGACGCCACCGGGCTCGTCAACTGGCAACGGGCCGTGAAGTCCGAGCGCGAGATCGAATACATGCAGCGCGCCGCGCGGATCGTCGAGGCCATGCACGAGCATATTCTCGATGTCGCGGAACCGGGGATGCGCAAGAACGACCTCGTGGCCGAGATCTATTCGGCGGGCATTCGGGGCGCGGATGGATATTGGGGCGATTACCCTGCGATCGTGCCAATGGCCCCCTCGGGCATGGATGCCACCGCCCCGCACCTGACATGGGATGACCGGCCCATGGTTTCGGGTGAATCGACATTCTTCGAGATCGCGGGGGCGCACCGCCGGTATCAGTGCCCGCAATCGCGCACGTTGTTCTTTGGTAAGGTGCCGCAGAAATACCGCGATGCGGAAGCGGCGGTTCTGGATGCAATCGACGCAGGGCTCGAAATGGCGCGTCCGGGGAACCACGCACAAGACATCGCGAATGCATTCAATGCGACACTCAACAAGGCAGGGTTCACCAAAGACAGCCGCTGCGGTTATGCCATCGGCATCAGCTATCCGCCGGATTGGGGTGAACGCACGATCTCTTTCCGGCGCGGCGACATGACGGTGCTGGAACCCGGCATGACATTCCACTTCATGCCGGCGCTATGGCTCGACGACGGAGGTCTGGAGATCACCGAGCCGATCCGGATCACCGAGGAGGGCCACGAGTGCTTTTGCAACACGCGGCGCGCCCTGTTCGTGAAATGACGCGCTACGGATCGGTGCCACGCGTCGGTGCGAGACCAAGCGCCCTTTCCAGTGCGCCGAGCGCCTCGCCGAGTGCTTGTCGCTCCTCCGGGCTCAGCCGCTCGAGAATGCGGGCCTCTCTGTCGCGCATCGGGCCGACCAGGTCGCAATAGGCGCGATGTCCCGCCGCCGTGAGGCTCAGCATTTCCGAGCGGCGATCCTCGGGGTCCGGATCCCGGGTCAGCCACCGGCGTTGTTCCAGCGCCCGGACCGCGCGACTGATCCGCGTCTTGTGCTGTGCGCTGTGGACGCCGATTTCCTTGGCGGTGGCCGTTCCCAGATCGGCAAGCGCGACCAGCACACGCCATTCAGGTCGGTTCAGACCGAAATGATCCCGATAGATCGGTTTGATTTCCTGACTCATCGCTTCGGACAGGCAGTTCAGCCGGTAGGGCAGGAATTCGCTGAGGGTCAGCCCCATGTGGTCGGCCTCTTGTTGCGGATGAAACTGTTTCGATCATAAACCGCCCGAGGGTATCCGCAAGGGGGGCGGGTGCCGGACAATTGGCGGAACCATGCCGCATGGCTGTTGGTATTTCGTGGTTTTGCCACTCTCGCCGGATTACCGGTTCACCCCGCCGGATGCAGGCGCTAGAAGGCGCCAGATGTTCAGAACGCCGGAGCCACCTCATGCCTGCCCCTAAACCCGTTGTGTTGTGCATTCTCGATGGTTGGGGATTGTCGGATCAGACCGAAGGCAATGCCCCGCGGCTGGCCGAGACTCCGACCTTTGATGCGATTATGCAGAACGGGCCACGCGCGACTCTGACCACCCATGGCCCCGACGTCGGCCTGCCCAGCGGACAGATGGGCAACTCCGAGGTGGGTCACACCAATATCGGAGCCGGTCGCGTGGTTGCGATGGACCTTGGCCAGATCGATCTGGCGATCGAAGACCGCAGTTTCTTCGAGAACCGCGCATTGCTGCATTTCATCGAAGCAATGAAGCGCAGTGGGGGCACCGCGCACCTGATGGGGCTGGTGTCGGATGGCGGGGTGCACGGGCATCTCGATCACATCGCCGCCGCCGCCAGGGCGATTGCCGATGCCGGCGTGCCGGTCGTGCTGCATGCGATCACCGACGGGCGCGATGTTGCCCCGAAATCCACCGAGGCCTATCTGCGCATCTTATCAGACAAGATGCCCGACGGGGTGCGGATCGTCACGGTTTCGGGACGTTATTACGCGATGGATCGCGACAACCGGTGGGAGCGGGTCAAACGAGCCTATGATGCGATTATCCGGGCGCGGGGGCATGTCGCGGCGACTGCGGAAAATGCTGTGACCGATGCCTATGCGCGCGGCGAAACCGATGAGTTCATCCTGCCATCGGTGATCGGCAGCTATGAGGGGCTGCAGGAGGGGGACGGTTTCTTCTGTCTCAATTTCCGCGCCGACCGTGCCCGCGAAATCCTCGCGGCGATCGGCCAGCCAGATTTCAACGGGTTCGACACCGGCCCGCGCCCGGCGCTTGCGGCGTTTCTGGGCATGGTCGATTATTCGGACAGGCACGCCACCTACATGACCACCGTCTATCCCAAGGCCGATATCGTCAATACGCTGGGCGCGTGGGTCGCGGCGCAGGGCAAGCGTCAGTTCCGGCTCGCGGAGACCGAGAAATATCCGCATGTCACGTTCTTTCTGAACGGTGGCAAGGAACAGCCCGAAAAGGGCGAGGATCGCTTCATGCCGAAATCTCCCAAGGTTGCGACCTATGATCTGCAGCCCGAGATGTCGGCGGGCGAGGTGACTGACAAGTTTGTCGAGGCGATCCACGCGGGCTATGACCTGATTGTCACCAACTATGCCAATCCGGACATGGTGGGGCATACCGGGGATCTGGATGCGGCGATCAGGGCCTGCGAAGCCGTTGATCGGGGGTTGACCCGGGTGGTCGATGCGCTGCGCCAGGAGGGCGGCGCGATGATCGTCACGGCCGATCACGGCAACTGCGAGACGATGGTCGATCCGAAGACCGGCGGCCCCCATACGGCGCATACGCTCAACCCGGTGCCGGTGGTGCTGGTCAACGGGCCAGAGGGTGCAGCGCTGCGCGAGGGCGGACGCCTGTGCGATCTAGCGCCGACGCTGCTTGAGCTGATGGGGTTGCCGCAACCGTCCGAAATGACCGGCAAGAGCCTGCTCAAATGATTCTGCGTCTTGCTCTTTGTGTCGGCATGTTCTGTGGCTCGGCAATTGCGGCACAGACCGATCCGGCGACGGCGGCGATCGAGCGGCTGCAAGCGGCGGGTCGCTCGCTGGACGCGGCAGAAAGCGCCCCGGACCCGGTTGGGGCGCTGGTGCGGACGATCCATGCCTATGAAACGGGGATGGATGCGATGGGTGACGGATTGCGAGCCGCGGCAACCCGCGAGGCGCAACTCACTCAGGCGCTTGTGGTGCAAGAGGCAGAAATCGCGCGGTTCCTCATGGTATTGCAGGCCGCCGAAGCCGCGCCGCCGGTCTTTACCGTGACACATCCGGCCGGTCCGGTCGGTGCCGCGCGGGCGCAGATGCTGATCGCCGAGATCAAACCGGTGCTGTCTGAACGCGCGGCAGAGCTCCGGATCGCTCTGGATGAGTTGCGTAGCCTGCAACGGGCGCAAGGGCAGGCCGCCGACGTCCTGCAACAGGCGCTCACAGGGGGCGAGCGGGCCCGCGCGATGCTGGCAACGGTCATGTCAGAACGGACCGACCTGCCTGTCCACTTCGTCGAAGACCCTGTCCGAACGGCGATCCTGGTTTCATCGGTTGATACGCTTGACGGCTTTGTCGACGGGCTTTCGCAGATTGCGGCGCAACCGATTGCGCCCTATCCGGGTGACGCGAGCGGTCGCAAGGGCGCGCTGGACCTGCCTGTCGAGGGCGAGATGCAACAGGCCGGCGACGAAGACGGCGTGATCGTTTTGGCCCGCGCGCGTGCCCTGGTCACATCGCCCGTCTCTGCGACGATACGCTATCGCGGACCGTTGCTGGATATGGGAAACGCCGTGATACTTGAGCCGCAGCCCGATATGTTGATCGTCATCGCCGGTCTTCGGGAGGTGCTGGGACGCGCGGGAGATGTGATATCTGCGGGGACGCCAATCGGTTTCATGGGCGGCAACGCCCCGGAAATTGGCACAATTCTGTCACTAAGCGGTGATGCCACTGGTACTCTGCACTCAGAAGCGCTCTATATGGAAGTCAGAGAGGGCGGGCGGCCGGTTGATCCGGCAACGTGGTTCCGAACCGATAAGGATGGATAAACGAACATGAAGAAATTCGTGATGGCTGCCCTGGGCGGCACTCTTGCGGGGGTTGTGGCGACGACACAGATCGCTGGTCCGCTGGTGGCAGAGGAAAGCGGGCGCAGTGCAAACGTGTACGAGCAACTCGACCTGTTCGGGGATATCTTCGAGCGTATTCGCGCGCAATATGTCGAAGAGGTTGACGAGTCAGAGCTGATCGAGGCCGCGATCAACGGCATGCTGACTTCGCTCGATCCGCATTCCAGCTATCTGTCGCCGGACGATGCAACCCAGATGCGGGTTCAGACCCGCGGTGAATTTGGCGGACTCGGGATCGAGGTCACGCAGGAAGAGGGCTTTGTCAAGGTCGTCTCTCCGATCGACGGAACTCCGGCGGACGAGGCCGGCATGGAAGCCGGCGATTTCATCACGCATGTGGATGGCGAGAGCCTGCTTGGCCTGACGCTGGACAAGGCGGTCGACATGATGCGCGGCCCCGTGGGGTCCGAGATCGTGATCACCGTGGTACGGGAAGGCGAAAGCGAACCCTTTGACGTTTCCATCATCCGCGACACCATCAAGCTCACTGCCGTGCGGACGCGGATCGAGGGCGAGAGCGTGGTGTTGCGGGTGACAACCTTCAACGATCAGACAACCCCGAACCTCGAAGCGGGCCTGAAAGAGCAGATCGAAGCGGCAGGCGGCCTCGACAATATCAATGGCGTGGTTCTGGATCTGCGCAATAATCCCGGAGGCCTTCTGACTCAGGCGATCTCGGTCTCCGATGCGTTTCTGGACGAGGGCGAGATCGTCAGCACGCGTGGTCGCAATGTCGCCGATGGAGAGCGGTTCAACGCGACCGAGGGCGATCTGATCGAGGGCAAGCCGATGGTCGTCCTGATCAATGGCGGTTCAGCGTCGGCCTCGGAAATCGTTGCGGGTGCGCTGCAGGACCATCGCCGGGCGATTGTCGTCGGCACCAAGAGCTTTGGCAAGGGTTCGGTGCAGACCGTGATGCCGCTGCGGGGTGACGGGGCCATGCGCCTGACCACCGCGCGTTATTACACGCCGTCGGGCCGCTCGATCCAGGCGCTCGGGGTTTCTCCCGATATCGTCGTGGCCCAGCCCCGCCGGGAACCCGAAAGCGAGGATGAGGAAGAGACCAGCGTCGCAGCGCGCATCCGGTCGGAAGCGGACCTGCGCGGGCGGTTGAACAATGACAGCTTGTCCGAAGACGAAATCCGCCAGATCGAAGCAGACCGCGAGAAGGCCGAGAAATCTGCCCAACTGCGCGAAGAGGATTACCAGCTGGCCTATGCCATCGACATTCTCAAGGGTCTGTCTGCTCTGGGACCGGAAAAATAAAGCTGCCGCTTTCCATCTGTCACGCATAAGCCGCCGGCTTGCGGTCGGTCCGCCCCGGGTGGACCCAGTCGATAACTCTTCCTGGTATCTTTCCCGGCGCGGGCGGCACCACGCGGCTGGTGCGCAAGCTGGGTGCGATGGGCGCGTCGCCCTTCCTGCTCGAAGGCAAGATGGTCGAACCGACAAAAGCCAAGGCCGCCGGTCTGGTGGACGAGGTGGTGGAC
>NZ_JBGFGP010000169.1:0-3566 GCF_041224545.1 Sedimentitalea sp. XS_ASV28
GCCGTCGGCATGCCCGCCTCTTGCTCCTTGATCATCCCGATAATCTGCGCCTCGGTAAAACGGCTCTTTCGCATTCGTCTGCTCCTTCAAGGTTGGGCAGACTCTACATCATGATGAGGGATTTCGCGGGGGGCAGGTCAACGCCGATGTGCTAAAGCGGGTGCGGGATGCACTACAACGTCAGCAAAAAGACGGGCATGTGGTGCAGGGTTTTGGGCCAGATGGTTGTTTTTGGCGCATCGGATGCCAGAAATGACGCACCATTCTGGTCGCCGTTTTTGCATTTTGTTAATGACATGTTATCTTGAACGTGGGAGGTGGAGACATGTTTGAAGATTGGACTCCCATCAGCGCCAAGACCGTAGCACGGTGGTTTGTTAACCAAGCCGACCGCGATGCAGGTGAGGCCATAACGCAGCTAAAACTGCAAAAGCTGGTATACTATGCGGACGCATGGTTTCTTGCAAACTTCAACAAACCACTTGTCGCTGAGGACTTTGAGGCTTGGGCGCATGGTCCCGCGATCCGTTCTTTGTATGCAAAGTACAGAGGTTACGGATGGGAAGCGCTGCCTCGGGAAAAGGGTCCGCACCCAGACCCCAACGTGGTGAACTTTCTTGAAGCTGTTTATGACGAATATGGGCAGTTCAGCGCCAAGGCATTGGAGCGAATGACGCATGATGAAGGGCCGTGGCAGCGTGCGCGCGGCGATTTGTCTCCAGAAGCGGCATCCAGCACTGTTATTCCTAAGTTAGATATCCGGAATTTTTACGCGGCTAAAATTGGCAAAAAAGAAATCAAAAAAATTCACGATTAAATCTGGTCGCGAGATTAAAGCGAACCCGATCACAGAGGATGCCGCATCCGGAGTGCGGCATGAAACCGTTGGTGTAAGCCTTCGCTATTTTCAGAAAAACCATGAGTGCTTTTCGGCATGGAGTAATCCCGACCTCAAGAAGTTCTCTGGTTTTGTAACTAAGATGGCAGGATGGTCACAAAGCCAAGTCACTCGGAACACGCGTTTTTGCCATGCTCATCAGGGTAAAGCCAAAAAACTTCCTGCGGGTGTGAGTCCAGATCAAAAGGTATGGTCTCTGGACGTCACGGGCGCTGGCCGCGCTCATGGTTTCTTTTCAAATGATACTTTTTACCTAGTGTGGCTTGATAGAGAGGGGAAGATTCTCGGCCATTAAGCCGCCCGCTGCCAATAGCCCTTCCAGGTGCGCGAAACTGGCGCTGCCATCGAGTTTGACACCACGATCTGCGCCAGTGTGCCATTATCAGTACGGCGGTTATCTTCCAGCAATGCGGCGTGGTTTGCGTACTGATAAAGATACTGCGGGCTGACGCCGTGGTGCTGACCTTCAACCATGTTGCGCAAGCGGGAGAAGAAGCTTTCAACCATGTTGGTGTGCTTGCCGTGGTCGCTGTAGACTTCGCTATGGTTCACGCGGTCAACGTCAAAGCCCTTGTGCAGCAAATCCCAATGGCTGGCTTCATCGGCTGACATGGTGGGCATGCGGCTGACGTTTTCGTTTGCCAGCGCAACGCTCTCAACCTCAGATTGAGCCACGAAGGGTAGTGTGCGCCCATCACGCTCACGCATGGCGATCACAACGCGGCGTGTGCCGGTCTGGTGTTCTTTCTTGCGACGGTCTACGCGGTCTTCCTTGCGGTTCTCAGGGCGGATGTGACCCCCAAAATACGCACCATCGATTTCAACGTGACCTTCCAGCACTTCGCCGGTCTGGATTTCTTGCGCCATTGCTTCACGCAGCTTGTGAGCCAACACAAAGGCTGTCTTGTATTGGCAATCCAGATCACGAGACAACTGAACCATGCTCATGCCCTTGGACGCATTCACGATCAGACAGATCGCGGCCAGCAGATCAACGAAGTCCATCTTGCGGATGGCAAAGATTGTGCCACTGGTCACACTGAACTGGTGGTGACACGCCTTACACTTGAACTTGCGTCGGGTGGTGATGTTGTACGCTTCACAGCATCCACAACGCGGGCAAACAGCTTCGCCTTCTGTCTCAGGCCAACGCATTTCACAGAACACTTTGTAAGCGGCATCCTCGCCAGCCTTGTAAATGCTACGAAGGCTGAGAGTGCGGGAAGCTGCTGAAAGAAGAAAGTGCTGTGCCATTGTATACTATATCCGTTATCTATATATTGAATATAGTATAATGACATACTGTTTGCAATAGGTTACATATCGCAAATGTTAGTTTTTACATCATAGGTGGATACATGCCGACGCAAAATGAATGGGAATCCAAAGCCGCGAACCTTCTCAAGGCTGAGTTGAAACGCAAGGGGGTGACTTACGCTCAACTTGTTGAAAAGCTGGGCGCTATTGGAGTCAGTGAGAAAGAGGTGAACGTCGCCAACAAGCTTTCCAGGGGGAAGTTTTCAGCGGCGTTTATGTTACAATGTCTGTCAGCCGTTGGATCATTGCAGTTGTATTTGGATTGATGTTGCCACTGGCTCTAAACGCTAAAGAAGATATTGATCAGAAGGAAATACAACCAAAAACAAGCGAGGCTAAAACCTCCGACGAACCCCCCGGCGACCCAATGCCTGTATTTCCACCTATCGCCTCCCCAACTAACCCACCCACCGACGAACATGATCAAGACGCTGCCCACCAAAGCAACAAACAGCCTTACCAGGTGCCTGAAATCATCTTGGGGGATGGGTGGGCACAGTGGGCAATGGCCTTTCTCGCCTTGGTTGGCGTCGGGATCAGCGGTTGGGCTGTTTGGCTCTTGAAGTGCACATTGGATGCAACGCAAGGAGCCATCAGGGAAGCAGAGAAGGCCACTATTGCCGCACAAGAGGCCACTGTCGTAGCCCGCGATGTTGGAGAGGCGCAGGTTCGTGCCTATGTTACTGCGAGCAAATTCAAGTGGGTAATCCCTCCAGGGCAAGAGTCGTTCGTTCGGGCTGAATGTCAGATAGAGAATCTTGGCGAAACTCCTGCGTTCGACTGCCACACTGAGTTTCAGGTCGTTGTCTTGATGACACCCGGCGCTAAAATTAGTCTGAGTGATGCTCTTAGAAGGCTTCCGCCAGTCAAAGCGCAGAATGGAGCGAGTAATGGCCCGTCTATTAAGGGTATGCCCGCAAAGATGATTACAGACGCCGCTGCCGTAGATTACCTGCCGGAGTTGGCGCGATCTGGAAGCGCCTTCATTTTTCTTCGGGGCTGGATAACCTACACGGATGTATTCAATAAGGCCCGGCGAACCGACTTCTGTATGCACATTGACAGCAATTCGATGAAGAAAGACATGCCCTTCGTCAGCAGTTCCGGCAGCAATTGTATGACCTAAGAAGATCAGCATGAACGGGTTAATCATCGCTCAAGCCCTTGGTGCGTTTTGAAGCTTTCACAATATCTGTTCAGTAAAGCTGCGATCTAGGTCATGTTGACAAATGGCGGAGCCATAGGCGGATAGATGTGATGTCGATGAAGCCAAGGAAGCTCTCGGCGGTCTTGTCGTAGCGGGTGGCGACGCGCCGGGCGTTTTTGAGCTTGTTGAAGCAGCGCTCGACCA
>NZ_JBGFGP010000170.1:0-1559 GCF_041224545.1 Sedimentitalea sp. XS_ASV28
ATGGCCTACAAGAGTGATATTGAGATAGCGCGTGAAGCGGAGAAGGCGCCGATCCAGGAGATTGGTGCGAAGCTCGGGATTTCGAGCGATGACCTTGTGCCGTACGGGCATGACAAGGCGAAGGTGAGCCAGGGGTTCATCGACAGCGTCCAGGGCAACGAGAACGGCAAGCTGATCCTCGTGACGGCGATCAACCCGACGCCGGCGGGCGAGGGCAAGACGACGACGACCGTCGGCCTCGGAGACGGGCTGAACCGGATCGGCAAGAAGGCGATGATCTGCATCCGCGAGGCCAGCCTCGGGCCGTGTTTCGGGATGAAGGGCGGTGCCGCGGGCGGCGGCATGGCGCAGGTGGTTCCGATGGAGGACATGAACCTGCATTTCACCGGCGATTTTCATGCGATCACCAGCGCTCACAATTTGTTAAGCGCGATGATCGACAATCATATCTATTGGGGCAACGAGCTGCGAATCGACCAGCGCCGGGTCGTCTGGCGCCGGGTGATGGACATGAACGACCGCGCGCTGCGCGACATCGTGACCAGCCTTGGGGGCGTGGCCAACGGCTTTCCGCGTCAGGCGGGGTTCGACATCACGGTGGCGTCCGAGGTGATGGCGATCCTGTGCCTGGCCTCCGATCTCGATGACCTGCAGAAGCGGCTCGGGGACATCATCGTGGCCTATCGCCGGGACCGCAGCCCGGTCTATGCGCGCGACATCAAGGCGGACGGGGCGATGACCGTGCTGCTCAAGGACGCGATGCAGCCGAACCTGGTGCAGACGCTGGAGAACAACCCGGCCTTCGTGCATGGCGGTCCGTTTGCCAATATCGCGCATGGCTGCAACTCGGTGACGGCGACGACAACCGCGCTGAAGCTGGCCGATTACGTGGTGACCGAGGCCGGGTTCGGGGCCGATCTCGGGGCCGAGAAGTTCATGAACATCAAATGCCGCAAGGCCGGGATCGCGCCGTCCGTGGTGGTCTGCGTGGCCACGGTGCGGGCGATGAAGATGAACGGCGGTGTCGCCAAGGCCGACCTGGGCGAGGAAAATGTCGAGGCGGTCAGGAAAGGCTGCCCGAACCTGGGCCGTCACATCGAGAACCTGAAATCCTTTGGCGTGCCGGTGGTTGTCGCGATCAATCATTTCGTGACAGACACTGAGGCCGAGGTGCAGGCGGTCAAGGATTTCGTCAAGGAGCACGGTTCGGAAGCGATCCTGTCGCGGCACTGGGAGCTGGGCTCGGAAGGGTCCGAGGATCTGGCGCGGCGGGTGGCCGAGATCGCCGACAAGAACAGCGCCAATTTCGCGCCCCTTTACCCCGACGACATGTCGCTGGCCGACAAGATCCAGACCATCTGCAAGCGCATCTACCGGGCCGACGAGGCGCTGATGGACAAGAAGATCCGCGACCAGCTGAAACAGTGGGAAGAGGCGGGCTATGGCAACCTGCCGATCTGCATGGCAAAGACGCAGTATTCCTTCACCACCGACCCCAACCGCCGCGGCGCCCCCACCGGCCACTCGGTTCCGGTCCGCGAAGTGCGCCTCTCCGCCGG
>NZ_JBGFGP010000171.1:0-312 GCF_041224545.1 Sedimentitalea sp. XS_ASV28
CTAGGTCATGTTGACAAATGGCGGAGCCATAGGCGGATAGATGTGATGTCGATGAAGCCAAGGAAGCTCTCGGCGGTCTTGTCGTAGCGGGTGGCGACGCGGCGGGCGTTTTTGAGCTTGTTGAAGCAGCGCTCGACCAGATTGCGCAGCCGGTAGATGGAGCGATCGACGCCCACGCGCAGTTTGCGGGTCTTTCGCATGGGGATGACAGGCACGACGTTGCGCGCCTCCATGGTTTTGCGAACGTTGTCAGAGTCATAGCCGCGATCTGCGAGCAGGACGGACGGCTCGGGCAGGTTATCGGCCATGACC
>NZ_JBGFGP010000001.1:0-321 GCF_041224545.1 Sedimentitalea sp. XS_ASV28
AAGCTTCAGGAAAAGACCGGCAGCAACGCCCCCTTGAAGAAGTTCCGGCTGAACATCCGCCAGATCATCGAGGACGATCACACGCCGTTCTATGGCATGGAGTTGACCGCCGAAGACCTGGTGATCTTTCGCCCACGCTCACCGCAGAACGAACTCTTGCCCGAGATCAGGCTTCCGGGGGGGGCCGAGGAAAAGGCGCGAACCATCGCTAGGGAGAAGGGCCGGGACTACTACGCCCTGCGTTCTGACTGGCTGGCATTCGCCAAAAGCGAAGCGGCCAAGGGCAACCCGCCGAAGAACGCGGGCGCTGCTTTTGTGGCC
>NZ_JBGFGP010000032.1:0-21613 GCF_041224545.1 Sedimentitalea sp. XS_ASV28
TTTTCCAGATCGGACTTCCTTAGTTTGAAAGACAGGCGTTCTCTACGACAGTCTTATGCAGCCTGAAAACGCAAGAAACCCGAGCAAATAGGCAATCGCCAGCAGAAACGCGGCATAATCAGAACATCGGCATTATGGCAAACCTCGTGGCCCAGTGTTGAATAGTACGCCTCAGGGGATTCAAAAGTCTCGAAGGGCGGCATCTGAACGTAGTCGGGATCAACCGCATAGAAGGCTTGATTGCCTCCATGGCGAATATCGGCCTCGGTCGCAGCGAAGAACGCTTCTGCTGTGGCATCGCGCTCGGCGGTCTCGGGCGTCGGCTCAGCCTCCTCGTAGTAGGTCACGGGCAGCCCCTCGATCTGATCGACGTTGAAAACCGTGTAGCCCTTCATGAAGGGGATCTCGACCTCGCGGTCTTGACCCGCATCATCGGTCTCGGTCTTGCGGAGCTTTTCGGCGTAAATAACGAGTTGACCCTTGGATCCTTTGCGGACCTGCCCGCCGAGCTCGAGTGCCTGACGGTAAGTCATCCAGGTGGGTGCGGCGTAGCCATGGGCGACGGACGCGGCCCAGAGCAAGATGATGTTGAGTCCGCGGTAGGCGATGCCGTTGTGGCGCAGGGGCCGGGTGATACGACCGGCGAGATGATCGGCACTCCAGGGTTTGTGCCAGGGTCGGGTGCTGGCTTCGAGATCGGCAATGATCTTCTCGGTGATGCGGGTGTAGATATCGGGCTTTGCCATGTGATACTCCATTGTCTCGTCCCCGTGCGGGACGCGGGAGGAAATGGCGGACGCAATAAGCCGCCCGGGCATGGTCAACACGGGAGCGTCAGCGAATGGAGCGGGCAGACCATTGCGCGGGCGGTGGCGTCCGCCACACCCGCGATCCCCTTGCTCGCACGGGGATGAGACAGAGGAGTTCAGAGCGGTAAGCCCCCTACCCCACCGGATCAGGATCAGATGAATGGCGCGATGGCATCCTGAACAACGACGCTCAAGTCACGTTGCCGCAAGATCCGATTGTCGGGAATCCAGTCCTCTGCGCCCTCAAATCGCGCTGCGGCGACAGGACCATCCTTCTGATAGCCCTCGAAACCGTCGCCATCGCAGAAGCGCCGGGCGAGGATGGCTATCGCCACCGTGACGGTTTCGGCATGCTTGCCAGCCAGTGCGGCTTCGAATGCAGAATGCAGGGCCTCCGTTCCACCCTTGTAGTGCTCGAGGCAATAGCAGAGGTCATGCGCATCTTTGGGTTCGGCCCTGTGATCGAAAGCAAACGCCTTGAGGCAGGTGAAGCTGACAATATCGGCATGCCGGATGGTCTCGGTCGTGACGCCACCGTCGTCCAGCAGTTCGGCTGTGATATCCACGGTCTCATGATGATCCAGCACCATCGCCGAATGCGGAATGTGGATTGCCGAAACCGCACCCTCCGAGGGCAATTCCTGTAGTGCCCCACCCCTCTCATCGCCTGCATCAGCCAGGAACTCCAAAATCAGAACCGTGCCGTCGACCAACTCCTGCTGCCAGCGCCATGAGAGCTTTTTACCCTGATCGTTTTCTGACCGCTTGAACCCGATGGCCCTGATATTGTCCTCGAGCGTCCGGTAGGCTTCGGTATCAGCGAGCAGCTTCATGTCTACGACGACATCAACGTCACCGGTTCCCGCGTGCGCAGGTACCGCCGGTGGTCGTTCCTTGATGAGGTAGCGTGGCGTCAGACCACCCACGAGAAAGATGGAGTCGCGCCACGGTCCCAAATGGCGGATCAGCGTGACCAGAACGCGCTCACAGGCCTCGGTGACTGTTTGGTTGTAGCCCTGAATGGCCGTCGGTTTCTTCATTGCCACACCAGTTTCTGAGACCGCAGATGCTCTGCCATTTCCTTTGAACGGCCATGATCTTCCATCAGGTCGAGATAGACTTGCAGGGGTGAGGCCAACAAGCGTCTTCGCTCGTCAAACATCCTGTGACGCTGTTTCATGGTTTTTGCGTCAATCACGACAAGGTTTGCACCTTCTGAAACCTCTCGGGCGCCCAAAGTGGAGATGAGCCTATCGTGTGACCGCTTCCCAAAGACCCGCACCGTCAGGTCAGAAACATCTGAAAGAAACGGCGCATATGCCTGGGCGGCAAACTGTCCGGTGAACTCCAGATCGAAATCGTCGTAGTAATTTTCACCCTCGATCGCGCGGGCCATGTCCTCGGGTTTCATCCGCGGAACGTAATACCGGCTCCGCTTCGATGCTCGGCTCGCCAGAATGCTGTCACGCCAGGCATCCAGGAGGACATCCGGCCGGATCAGTCTGCGCCGTTTTGCAGGTCCCTCCCCTCTCACATCTAGCCAATCGCGGCGCTCAAGATCCATGAAGGTCTCGGAAACAGTTGCGGCAGACACACCGGCATATTCGGCAATCTCCGAGCCGGTCACCCATTCGCCTGGACGATCGAACAAGGCGTGCAAGACCTGTGCACGGGTTCCTTTGAATACATTCATGGCGCGACGCTTGGCGCGCTTGGGTTTCGGTCTCTCGATCAGCACAAACGTCTCATCCACGCTGACAAAGAGCGATCCGCTCAAGTCGTGATAGGCGACCTGCTCTTCTTGAAGAAATTCCCGGGCCCCTTCCGAAACCGAACGTGCGAGGATCATCGGAACATAGCACCGGTTGGAACTATCCAACTCCCGCAGGTATCGTTTGAGCTGCCAGACAATTTCTCGTGCGTCTCGCGGAAACACATCGCCTCGGGTTTCCACCACGAAGGCGATTTCTCGACCTGCCACGACCGCGTCAAGAATTACATCCGGGCGCAAACGGCTGCCAATTCCCGCTTCCCAGGAGATTTCGCCCAAATGAACGTTAGGAAGCGCCTCAAAGCTTTCGCTCAGGCTTTCCATAAGTTCCGGCTCTATGTTCGCGATTTCTTCCATATTCACTGTTCAGCAGATTTAGCCGTTTCTCTCCTATATTCGCTCGAATGTCAATATTCACTGTTCAGCAAACTTATACGTATCAACCTCCCGACCGTCAGAGCCCATCTTCAGCAAGCTAGGTGACGCCCCAGTCATGCAGCTTGCCCACTGAGCCTGCCATAGAAGCTGCGCTCGAGATGCAACTCCCCTGCCCCGGCTTTCTGGACGATGCCCCGCAGATAGCCACCCGGAGACGCCACTTCGCCGGCGCAATGCTTGTCGAAGGTCAGAACCAGCGCTGCCGTGGCAATTTGAGGCCCAAGTCGGTCCTGCGCGAGGTTCCAGGCATGTTCCGAGACGCCGATCATCGGCCTCAGCTGTCCGGCAACCCGGTGCAGATCGCCCCAATCCTTCAGATACCCACCCATATTGCGCGCCCAGGACGCGAATTCGGGGCAAGCCTGCATCACCGTTGGCAAATCAAGCGCTACACCGCGTTTTTTCCGCGTCTCTGCAACCCAGTCTTCCAACTCCCTATCCACCTGCTCTTCGGGTGGGGCATTGGGCACCACGCCCGCCGCTTGCTCAGTTTCTGAGCGATTACAGATTACAGGATTAAGTTGAGTTGTAATTAGTATATGAGGTTCAGTACCGACCTCCCTGGGGTTCATTTCTTGAGTCTTTTCACTGGCTTGTTCGATGATTTTGGCGGTTTTTTCCACAGCCTCAATCGCGCGAACTGCCTTGAGATAGGTGACCTCCACCCGCTCCTGAAGTTCCTTGAACCAAGCCAAGAGCCGCTCAAGCGTCTCTGAACCCGTGTTCCGACGCGGTAGACGGTCCAGGAGATCCTCGAACAGCCCCGAAAGATGCTCCCAGGGCCCTATCAGCGTGCCGTTGAAGGCCGCTTCAATCCTGGCGCGGATCATCCGGCGCGCAACTGTGATCTGGCGCTTCAGGCGCTGGCAGAGCTCGCGCTCGACCTGCAATTCGGCATGGAGCTGTTCGAATTCCTCAACACGGGCTGACAGCGGCGACAGGTCGAAGCCATAAGCCTCGATGATGCGCCCGTCAGCGTCTCTGTGGCCCCACCGTTTGCCGTTTGGGCTGTCCTTGAAGGAAATCACCCCGATCTCTGCCAGGCGCCGTGCATGGCGCTTGAGCGCGGACAGCGAGAAGCCCGTTTGCTCCATCAGGTAGGCATTGGACGCCCAGACGATCGGACGTTGCCCCTCCTCCCAGTCCTGGGCCTGTGTGAAGGCGCCAAGGGTATCGAGAAGCAGCATGTCACCGGCCTTGAGGCCGATATGAGCGCCAACGCGTTTCACAGCTACAAAGGCCTGTGCCTTGGGAACGGCTGCTCTCTCACCCGCCTGTGCGTGCTGTTCAGCGACAGCGAGTCCAACCGTTGCCTTACGCCAGCCCGAGGGTTGGTTGATATTGGACATACCCCCACCGTTCTGAGGCATGACTGTCCCAGTCGCTCCATGCGGAGCATCATTGAATTTCTTCATTTTACTATGCAGGCACAGAAAACCTGTTCGCCCGAAGACGTTTTTCGTTGTTTAGCGATTCGCGGGCTGCTAGGATTGTAGTGTCAAAACAAATCGCGCCTTGTGCGCAGCAGCCCTCGGGACTTCGGTTTCGAGGGTTTTCTTTTTGGTGCCGTTCTCCTTTCTGCTCGTTGCCTCCGTTTTGGCGGTTAACAACTGTTAAACGCCCTATCCTTCGTGGTTTTCTGATTGAAACCGCTCGAAGGAATCCTGAATTAGCTGGTCCAGATTTTGGTCCAGCCAATTTGCAAATTGCGTGTTGTCCCCTGCCCTCTTGACGGATAGCGAGAGGCCGGACTTTCCACTCTTGATCTGAACACCAGGAAGTGGCGAGCGTTCCTCAATAGACCGTTCTTGCTTTCCGCGCTTGCCGATCTCCTTGAGCACGAGTTCCAAACGACCGTCGGATTCCAGCTCACTGGATCGACCAAGAATTCCCAGGGCTGCTTTCTCGGTCAGCTGCTCCTTCTCAAACGCCGTCGCGAGGCTTGTCCACTTCGGGCGCCCTGCCCCCGGAGCCGCGCCGATTGCTTCACCGACGGCGCAGGGAACCAGGCGATTGATACGTTCAAGCTGGGACAGCGTGTTTTTGCTGATTGCCAAGGCCTGGCAAACTTCTGCCCGGGAGTATCCCTGCTCCAGGATCGCTTGCGCAAAACGAACACGTTCATAGTAGCTCAGTTCCGCGCGGCCGGCATTCTCAAGCCCCTTTGCCATCAAAGCGTCTGTATCGTCGAGCGTTCGGATTAATGCCCGCACTGGAATACCAAGCTGCCGACAGGCGAGTATCCTTCGTTGACCGTAGATCACCTCGAAATGCCCATCGCGCTCCTTGGACGGGCGAAGAAGAACGGGCACCTGCTGTCCCGCTTCAGCAATACTGGATGCCAGGTCCTGGATCGATTCATTCGGCTCAGTGTTGTTAACAGCTGTTAACTCGATATCGAGCCGGTCCTTGGGACCCCAAGCCAAGATGAGGTTTGTATCGATATCCTGAATACCGCCGAGGCCTGCGCGAACAGACCCAATGGTCCCTTTGGGCAATGTCCGATGCGCCCGTTCTGAACCACTGTCTTTTGCGGCTTCAGTCGCCGCAGTAATCGCGGCCATGATGCCGGTTTTGTTTTTCCCCATTGCCATGATTACCGCCCCCATGCCTGTTGAAGCATTCCCGCGATCTCAGCACCAACCGCATCCATGCTGTTTTTAGCGCGATCGTAGGTCGACCGTGTCATCTCGGAACGCGCTACCTCGTAGATCGACATCTTGAGCATCGATGCGTCGCCAATAGCCGTACTACGAAGGCCCGTCGCACTAACCACGCGGTCCTGGAACAATGCACGCATCAGACTCACGATCTGCTGACTTGGAATATCGCTCGGGTCATCGCGCGTTATGAGGAACGAAAAGAAATCATGATCCAGTTTGACGCCTGTGTCTTCGATCACGCCCAAATAGGCGGAGGTCATCTCGACAAATTGCTGTGTGGAAGCCAGGTCGAGCATGCTCGGTGTCATCGGCACGATGACCGAGGTGGCCGCATATAGGCCCGTCAAGGTTAGAAACCCAAGTGCTGGTGGGCTGTCAATGACCACCACATCGTAGTTGCTCTCCACGGACTTGATCGCAATGCTGAGCTTCTCAAAGAAGGCCACACCGCGGCCGGCATTGACTGCAGTCTCGGTTTCGAATTCGCTCAGCACAAGACGAGCTGGCGCGAGATGGAGACCCGGGAAGTAAGTTTCCACAATGGCCTCCGACATGGGCACCGGATCCTCGTAGCGGAGCGCGTCATAAATTGACGCGCCTTCAAACTCCAGTTCCGTTTGAATCCCGCAAAAACCCGTGAGGCTTCCTTGCGGGTCTAGGTCAATCGCCAGGACCCTATAGCCGCTCAAAGCAAGGTAATGGCAAAGGTGGATGGCGGAGGTGGATTTGGCAGAACCACCTTTGAAGTTCATCAGCTGAAGGACCTGGAGCTTGTCGCCCTCGCGACGCCCGGGAAGGTACTTTCCGGGAGTACGCGAGCTTGCCTCAAACAGGTGACGTGCCTGCAGGACCTCTTCACCGGAGTAAAACCGGCGCCCATTCTTGATGACTTCAGGCTCAGGAAGGGACCCTTCACTGTGGCACTTGCGTAGGAACTGCCCCGTCACGCCGAGCAGCTCAGCAGTCTCTGTTGCGCTGAATAGTCTCAAATTCTTACGCTGATCAGGCGCATAAGCCTGCTGAAGATGCGTGGTGAGCGCCGTGTGTAGACGCGCCGCCATCTGGCTTGTAAGTTCGGATTGAGAGGCCGCTTCGATGGGTGCCGTCTGAAACATAGTTGCAATTTCTCTGCTCGAACGCGCTTATTTGCGCAACTTGACTCTAATGGCAGTGATTCACCCTGCTAAGTCAAGGATTTTTCCACAATTTGTGCTGCCGAACCAACGGGCTACTAGGGAAGCGATACTACCCCAACGAGTTAACAGCTGTTAACAGCGCCGGAGAAATGGGTGCGCCGGGCCAGGACACGGCCCGGTGCAGATCTTATTGGGCTTCCTTAGGACCCCAAGGAATGACAGCCTGAAGCGTGTCATCATCCTGACTCGCTGCCTTGCCGAGATTGGCATTGAAGCCAAAGTCGCGGATCGACAGCGTAAAGTAGTCGGCACCGGTATCACGGTTTTGCTTCTTCCAGATGCCACCGCATTCGACCAAGCGGCCACGAGGGGAACGGCCAAGGACGCGGTGCGTAGGGGCCAAGGGATTGTCGCTTGTGACCGGTTCGACGATGATGTCGATGTCGAAGGTCAGAGTGGAGATTGAACCGACACCTTTGGCGTCCTCAATGTTTGCGCTTTCGAATTTGATGCAGTTGGTGGTCATTGCTGTGCTCCTTCATTTGGTGTTGCAATGATGGTCAGAGGGCAGGGGCTCATGACACGAACACACCGCAGGCGTAGCGGAGCGAGGAAGGGCAGGGGGACAGAATTTTGCCGCGCGAGGAATGCCCGACAGGGCAGGGGACAATTCTGGCACCCGCCCTTTGTGTTCGGGGCAGACCCTGCAACCAGCATGTCATGCAACACCGCATGAAGGGGCACTTAGACCACACTGTATGAACTGAAATCGCCAAGCAAAGGAGATATCGCTCGGTTATGCAGTTCCAGACTGACCACTTCTTCAGCCAGAAAGCTGGATTTGCCACGCACCGGAGGGACCTTTGGCAACACCGAACCCGCCTACTTTTCGGAAGCCGATATCGACTGCGAGTTCACTTCCGGAAGCATAGGCCTTTGCCTCGCCCAATGGGCTTTAACTCTGATATGGTGCACCACCTTCGACCACCGTCACATGTTCCTGCGCGATCGAAGTCAAAGGATTACGGAAGTAGTGCTCTCGCAGCATCTCCCTTAGTGAGACATTGGAGGCCTGATCGGCATAGGTTTTGAGCGCGGCCCCGTCTTTCCAATCAACCGTATACCCATCACATTCTTTGGCCTGTCGTTCGAGCCACTCCAAAGCAGATGCTGCGAAGATTCCATTCGTCCAAATTTCAAAGTGAAAGGGCCGCTCAACTTCCTTGAACCCAGTGTTTAGGATGCGGTGGATCAGAGGAACACGGTTGTCATACCACCTCTTGACCTCCTTCTCGCTGACACGACCGCCGGGGTTCTTTGCTTTGCATTCCACGATCAAAAAGCCTGCATGATTGTCCTTGTCCAATTGGACGTCAATTTCGGCCTTTTCCCCGGTGCCAGAGTTCGTGACCTTGAAACCTGTCTTGAGAGAGCCTCCCTCAACATCTTTGACCAGGCTGCCGACCACCAATTCGAAAAGTGCGCCCCGAATATTGGCTGATGCCCCTTCTATTCGTGTGAGCGACTTAAGCACTTTGGAAAGGTGATCGGGGTTCACGGCTGCGGTCGCGCCGGTGTCGGTAAGCAGACGAACAAGATCTCGAAGCGCCTTGGCGAGTTCGGACCCAAAGAGCGTTTCGGGCGTTACCGCCAGAATTCCCTTACTCTTAGCTAACTCGAAGCCTTTCTGAGAGAAGGCTTCGGCTACGAACACGGGCATAATCCGCCCTACTTTGGCTGAAAATGCAGCTCCATCGCATTTTCGGACGAAGGCTTCGACTGCGGCTTCGTCCGTCACACCATACAAGTTAATGTCGCAAACGAAAAATCCCGGCTTTGGCTTCCCATCGACGACCTGCAGGAGGGGCCGAAAATAGGCGGGCGCCGTTATGTCGAAAGTGAAACCCGAGACAATGGCCGGGTCATCCTCATCGCGCATGTTGAATTTATTGTAGCTTCCCAGACCGAGGCGGCGCGCCCATTCCTTGATGCCGTGAAGCGCCACAAATTCTGCGAGCTCGTTCGCGCGTATCAACTCGATTGGAGCGGACCTCAGATAGGCGGGTTGAAAGAGAATATATGCTTGGTCGTTGAACGTTTGCTCTTCCAGCATTTTGATCGCGATTAGTCGCTCGAGGATAATATCCGGAGGAAGTTGTCCTTTGCGAGATATGGGTGCTCCGCTGACCTGCGTAAAGCGCTCGCGCCGACACATGCCACCCCGCGCGCGAAGGTTTGTGATCGCCGCCCAATAGCTCTTCCCGTGCGTATAGAACGCGCTTTCGAGATTTCGCCAGAACCTGACAGTGCCATAGTCCTCCGGCCGATAAATAAACCTGGTATTCTTCTCGAAACGAATACCCGCAAGCTTTGTGTAACCCTCAGTCGCCCGTTGGACCCTTTTTCGCGCCGCGGCATCGCTCACACCCTGTTCCCGAAGCCGCGCGATATAGGTTGTTGTGAGTGCAGGCCCGGTGCTCAGAATGAGTGCATTCGTATCGTCCATTGTCATCATCAAACCGGTAAACTGAAGTCATGTCACACTGCTCTATTTATAACATGTTCTCTATTCGTGGGTGGATAAAGTTGATCTCAAACCCGGCCGGATTATTATTGTTCAATATCAATATGTTGCGAAACCCCTCGTTTTCCTCTTTTTGGAACTTTGTCCAACCAGCGCCAAGGGATCACATCAAATTCTGTCCCATCTATCTCTCGAACGCCAGATTTTTCATACACAAGCCCAAGTAGACCGCACTCCTAGCAAATGAGGACCGGGGCCACAGAATGACCTGGCACCGCCCCAGCGGTGCTCCCGCGCGGACAGCGCCGGTCCGGCGGCAGGGCAGGGGACTCGGCCTTCTGTCCCGCCGCCGGACAATTTTCCAGGCCTTGCATCTTGACGCTAACTCAAACAAAAGAAGCCCCGCCGAAGCGGGGCCAGTTGGGTCTCCCCACGAAGGAGCCGTCAGGTGCAGTCGGGCACCCATTTATCTAGCTTGGCCTTCTGTTCCGGTGTCAGCCCCATCAGCTTCTGAGTCGTGGGATCACTCACGAGCTTTTCCATCTTCTCAGCCTTTTCCGCCTTCTTGAGCTTGGCGAAAGCGGCGACACGCTCGTCGCGGGCATCGCAGTCAAGGAACTCGCAGAGCAGATCGACCAGATGGCCTGCTGAGACCCGCGAGAAGAAATTCTCTGCCGTGGGCGTCCAGTGCTTGCGGATATCGGCTCCGGCCTCGTCGGCGATCAAACCAAAGAACTCTACGCCACCGGCCCGGTAGCGCAGGGTGCGGGCGATCGCCTCGGTGATCTGGGCGTTGCGGGCTTTCTTGCCGGTCTTGCGGAAGGTAGAGAAAGCCTCGGGCAGGTCTTCAACACGAGTGCCCTTCTGCCAGTATTCACTGGAATCGATCCCGTGATCGAGACGCGGCTCTTGGGTGAAACCCTCCTCAACGCTTGGCGCATTGGTCGGACGATCCAACCGAAGGCCGAACACGCTCTCAAAACTGCCCGAGGCTTCTGAGAGACCAAAACCCAGCAGGTCCAGAACAAGTTCCGGCTTGGCCAGAAGCGCGGCTTGCACGGAGGCCAGCCGGATCGCCTGCATATCCGCCACCAGTTTTTGCGAGTAGGGCGATTTCGAGGTGTCGGATTTGGTGGTTTGTGCGGCCTGTAGGACACCGGCCTCGATGGCGGCTTTCTTGTCCTCGGGACGGACCAGACCAGCGGTGATCTCGATCTTGCCAGACCCATTCACAAGGATGATACAGCCCGCATGGGCTTTCTGGTCCTCGGTATAGTCACCGTCAAGAACGGCCTGCAACTCGGCAAGACGCGCTTCACCGTCCTCGTCCAGAACCCCGCCATTGGCGAGATCTGCCAACTCGTCGTATTCTTGCGTCTCTTCCTCTGTCAGATCACCTTCGACGGGATAGAGACGGGCCAGCTTCATCTGATCCAGCTCATAGTAGTTGAGCCAGGCCTCTGGTCGGGCCTCGGCCCATGCCCAGCCTTGGGTCTCGACCAGATCGGCCCGGGATTCGTCCAGCTTCTCGGTGAAGAGCCGCTCCAGAAGGGCAGGGGAGGCGATGAAGACCTCGTCGGAGAAGAGATCGCGGGCGACCGTGCCGCCCTCGGCCTCGTAGGCCTCAACCCCAACAAACTTGGCGCGGCGGTCAGTTGCCTTGATGGCGTCGGGATGCAGCGCGTTCTTGATCGCAGACTCGGAGACGGCTTGCCCCTTCACTTGATCCAAAAGGCTCAGGGTGAGCGCTTCATCATCGGAAAGCGTGAAGACCTTGGCGGTGCCGAGGCTGATCTCACCAGAAGCAAGCGCGTCCAGAACTGGCTCGGGCAGGCCTGCCAGTGCCAAACGCTGATAGACACGGGCCTCGGTGACGGCGAAGGCGAGGGCGATTTCCGGCACACTGGCCCCGCGTGATTTCATGCGGCCAAAGGCGCGGATTTCGTCTGCTGGGGTCATGTCCTCGCGCGCGGCGTTCTCGGCGCTGGCCCAATCCTCGGCCTCAGCGGCGTCGGCGGCCAGCTTGACCGGCACTGTGGAGAAGGGATGGGTCTTGGTGCGCTCCACGATCATCTGGACCGCGCGAAGGCGGCACCCGCCCGCGACGATCCCAACCTTGCCGTCGTCGTCCATGAGGCCCGCGAGATTGTGGATGAGGCCAAAGCGCTCGATGCTGTCGGCCAAGCTTTCGATGTGGGCGTCAGAGACCGCTTTGCGCGGGTTCAGATCAGAGATGTAGAGCATCTCCAAGGGGATTTGCAGGATCACGGCACTGGTGGTGTCTGCTTGGATGGGTTGTTGCTTGGTCATTGGTTTGTCCTTTCGGATGGATGTCAGGCCCGCCCAGAGCGCGGCACAAGCGCTCGGCGGCTGGTTTTGTTGATGGGGTAGGGGAGGGGGGGGCGGAACGCGTGAGGCTCCGGCCCCATGGTGTCACCACCAGCAGGAATAGATCACGGTCGATCCCTGCTCGATCTCGGCCCGCGCCCATGCGCAGAACTCAAGATCGTAGTCGCGGGACTCAGCCGCCACCTCGTCCTGAAACTGATGCCCATAGAAGAAACCGCCCTCGCAGCGGGGCAGGGCACTTCCCTTCACGGCTTGTTCCAGCGTGTCGATATCGGTGGTTTCCAGTTTCAACTCGCCACAGTTCAGATCGGAGGCGGAAAGCCCGGTCCGCTCGGTGTAGAGCGCCTCCATGAAGGTCTGCAGCTTGGAATGCTTGCGCCAGACGAATTTCGGGCTTTCGCCTTCTTCTCCGCTCTCGGGGGTTTTGACATATGCGTATTGATCGAGGCCCATGGCCATCTCCTTTCGTGGTCAGAGCGGCGCGGTATCTTGTTCACGTGACCTCTCGGCCTTGTCCGCTTCCGCCAGTGGCGGAGGCTTCGACTGATCTCACAGCCCGAAAAGCCCCCGTGCTTTTCGGCTGGGCAGAGCAGGGGAGGGCGATAGCCCGTCCTGCGGCCGGACGGCGACCCGACACAGGGGGCCGGAGCGGTGAAATCGGGAGGGACCCGCGCATCCGCGTGGGAGGAACCGGATTTCTCCGCGGAGGCTGGCGCGGTACGCGACACTTGAGCCCCTGTTCGGGTCGTCGGCCGGATGGCAGGCGGAATTCAACAAAGAAAAACTGCCAGCTGGGTCAGAGCGGAGCGGGGACCCGGCTGACCGCTGGTTCAAGCGATCGCGGTTTCGCCCGCGATCTCACCTGAGATATGCACGAAGGATCGCTACCGAATGGTGGAGACGCGGGTCACGCGGCTCCGGGCGTAGCCAAGAGCCTGGACAGCGCTTCGGCGCGGACGTGCCAACCAGTTCATTTGGCAAGTTCCATGAATCCTCAAAGATGCCCACGGACTTCAAAGAAGACTCCACCGACAAAGCCGGTGGAGCCAAGTGGCGCTCAATCACTCGTGATCATCATTGTTGCGAACAATGACCCCATGTTCTTCGTATGCCTCCAGAAGAAGCCCGAGATACTCGCTTGTGCTGGCAGTAACATGTCCCAAACTTGGCCAAGTGAACGGAAACGTCATACAGGTCATCGCTAGCTCGAGCTCGATGCCAAGTTTGTCGGCAACTGCTATGGCCGCATCCGGGTCTTTGTCTTCGGGCCAAAGGTCTTCGTCGAAGGTGATCCAAGCATCGTTCTCATCATCGACAGTGATCTCAGCCAGCAAAGCACCGATCCGCTCTCCCGGGTTGGTGGCATCTTCGAGCAGCGCGACCCGCAGAAGCAAGGAAATACTCTCCTCATCCAGTCTCAGAGTTGGCCTGGAATCCACCACGTCGACCTTGGGCTCTGGCCGTGTCCGATCATTGGCACATTCAACAGCTTTTGGCTCCTCATCGTCGCCTTCCAACCACCAGGGCGATGTGAAGATATTCAGAGGCGACGCACCGCAACCAGGGCAGTGCCAAAGATTGTCAGCGACTTGAGCGCTCGTAATTTTGCCATCGCAATGAAGGCAAAACCATTCCGTAGCCCTGTCACCGTGTAGCGGGTGAACGACTTCACCTTTGGCGTTTGGCCTGGTCGAACGTCGAGGCCAACCAGACGCTATGGCTGCACGAGTTTTCACAGCCTGGGCTTCCGCAATCGCAAGCGCCTTCTCAACGAAGCCACTATCATTTGCTGGGCTGGATTCTTGGTGAGTGGTTTCGATCTCGACGACAGGCTGCGAGAAATCAGCCTCGCCTATGAGAATGCGCCAGCCCTCTCCTTCCATGCGAATATCACCGGAGAACTCGAAGAGCTGGTAGGCATGCCCATCAATCTCGCCGACTTTGATCGGCTCGCTGACTGGCCGCGACATGCTTTGCTCAATGAATTGCGGCCGGCCTCCGAGTGAGGGAAAGAATTCACGAACAAAGGTATCGGCCTTGGCAAGCTCTTCCTCGCTCGGCATCCAGCCTTGTTTGGCCTTGACCGTGAGCGCCTTCCAATGTGGAAAGCCCAGCTCAGAGGCAATCGCATCAAGCGCCTCACGGTGGTTTGAGCGCCTGGCATGCGCATAGCGTTTTGCCAGGAGTTTCAGTTTATCGATTTTAGTTTTGGTTGTCATTGTTCAGTTCCCAAAATAGGGATCCGACTAGGTGCCCGCTACTAACCAGATCCCGAAATTGGTCTGGGTTGTTCATTTAACAATGAAGTGCTGCGTAGCTTTGCGTGGCGGGCACACCGGCATGCACTAGAGGCCAAGTGCAACGTGCCGGATATCCTCAATACCGTCAAGGCACCTATCCAATTGTCCCAGACAATTTTTCAGACCGATGGATCAGCTATTGATTTCAGCCTCGAAACCTTCAATCCCACCGAGAATATCATCGAAGTCCGGCGCATCGCCGATGATCATCTCCCGCATACCAGAATAATCCCGACGCAGGGCGGCAGTCAGGCTCTCATTCGGCATCAATCTTAGGGAACCTGGTTTGGCATCTTCGTAGTTGGCCCAAGCAGCTTTGAAGAAAACCGACTTGTGATGCGCGACTTGTTCCAGCAGGTCGAGGCTGCCGACAGCACGCTCCTTGGCCTCGTGGCCGATGAGCAGGGCCATGTCGTAGTAGTGGCGTGACATCCGATCCGCGAGGGGTTTGGTGGGATCCTGATGGAAGAGCATGTGCAGGATCGTAGCCTTTTCCCAGAAGGTCCGCTCAACACCCAGCACTTTAACATCTACCCCGCCAGATCCCAGCAAATCAGGAAAAGCCTGATGAACATATGGCGATATCTCGCGAACCTCGGCTGGCAGGTGGACGCCCCGCGCCCCAAACTCAAAGCGCACAATGGGTTTGACGTAACCGCCGGCACCGTCCGACAAGGATGGATAGGCGAAGAGCAGGGTTTGTGCGTCACCTGGGTCAACTGTCAGGGAGAAGCCCTGATCCAGACTGGCATCGAAGGCGGCCTGAATCTCAGCCAAGAGCGGACCGGAGACTTCCTCCTCGGCAGCGTCCTGCAACTCTTGCAATAATTGCTTTTGCTTCTTTCCGGACAAATCAGGGTTTTCAGGATCGCGGTCGCCTTCGAAACCAAGCTGTGCCCGATCTAGGGAAAGATCCACATCTTCCGAGAAGCGATGGATCACATCATAGGCCTTGGAAAGAGACGTCCCTCCTTTGAAGATCATGTGATCGCCAAAGGAGGGCAGGGCGAAAAGCTGCTTCAGGGACCAGCAGACCCAGAAGTCTTTCTCAATGATGGCCTGGGACATCCCGAGCTGCGCTGCTGCCTCCTGGAAGGCCTCGTCTCGTTGTTCAGGGGTGTCGTTGGCAAACTGATCCATGCTCAGGCGTGCGCAACGATCTGCTGTACGACAGGATGCATCCAGGCCGGCACATGCTTGCTTTGCTTGGAAAGCAAAGTTCTATCCTTGTCATCCAGAGAACGCGCCAACTTGCCGATCACCTGATCATCAACCCGGTCCTTGCCGACATAACGCAGCGCCTGAAAGACAGTACCGGTCTTCTGGCCCGCGCCAACAAGCGTCTTGGAGGAGGCATTGCGAAACTGGATCACCTGCCGACCGATTGTCTTGGTCCGTGTTGGCCCATCGGTCATGTAGGTCGGTTTGGACGGGACCTGAGTTGAAAGCCCCAACTGGTTGGCGGCCATGGCAGGGGAGGGCTGCAGGACCTGGTTGTCCTTGCGAGCCACAGCCTGCGCGACATCGTCCGCGGACGGCGACAGATAGCCAAAGCGCAGGCTTTTCTTGGGATAGTCGTATAGCCCACGTGTCAGGCGCCGGATCACACCCTGATCTGCCAGACGCGACAACGCCTGGTCCACGCTGGCGCGGGATCCGATGTCCAGAAAATCCGGTGGCGCAAAGATCGCTCCGCGGCCTTTTCCGATGATGCGTTGTTTGATCTTCGATGTGATCATGATCCATCTCCTTGTCAGAAAATAAGGTATGTTTTTCTGAAAGTCAATGTTAGAGGATGCGTATCCGTGGCCATCTGGAACGGCGGGTAGTGGTCTGTGATGCAGACATTCGATTGAGGAGACACCGGAAACAAAGAAAAGAAAGAACTCTCAAATGTTGAGCCGAAGCTCATTAACAGAGCAAACTTACAAACGCGGGTTTCTAGGGGAGTAGGTCAATATTCTAGAAGACACACGGCCTTTTCAGTGCGCAGAGAAAAGATCTGGCGTGTTCTCATCGCGTCGGCCGCTCAAGCCGTCGCCAAGATGCAGACATGGGTGTTTGATCCGTGTCAGGCCTTTACGTCCCTCGAAGTGGACCCACCCACCTCTGGGCATGCCAACACTTAGAATCGGTGCCCCGCATATTGGACAAGTCCGTTTGAATGACGCGCCCTTCCTGCTTCCTTGACTACTCTGCAGCACCCAACCGCCACGGACAGAGATTGTCCGCCCCGTCACCAGTCGGCGGTTGTGGGCCTTTCGGTAATACCACCGTTCCGTCATCCTAGCCCCCTTCTTTCCTCAACTCTACTGCCGCTCGGTGTCGAACGTACGTAGAAGCCTTGTGGTATGGCCTCCTGCACCAGCCCGACATGCGAGATCAGACCCACAGCCCGACTGCCCTCTGTCAACGCAGCAAGAACCTGGATCACTTGGTCCAGCGTGCCCGCCCCATTCTCGGTGTCGAGGCTACCGAAGCCTTCGTCGATGAAGATCGTATCCATCCGGATTTTGCCAGACAGGCTCTCGACCACATCAGCGAGCCCAAGCGCCAAGGTTAGTGCCGCGATGAATGTCTCGCCACCGGACAGAGTAGCCGTTGGACGCGCTTTGCCAGTGTTAATGTCGAAGACCTCGATTTCGAGTCCGCGTTTGCCGCGCCCACCCGATGCCTCGAGCCCGCGCGCAAGCCGATAGCGCCCGCGCGTCATAGGGTCGAGCCTCATGTTCGCCGCCTCGAGCACCTGGTCGAACATGGCGCCAATCGCGAAGGTCTCGAGCGTCATCTTGAAATCGTTCTTGCCATTGGCCAGATCGGCCAGCCCCCGAAGCGGACCGGTTTCGGATTCAAGCCGCTCGGTTTCGGCCAAGGCTTCGGCCAGCGACTTCTTGAAATTGGTCAGGGACGATACATCTGTTCTGGACGAGGAGAGCCCATCGTTGGCGGCATTCAATTCCTGGGTAGCATTATTGAGTGCCAGCTGAAGCGGGGCGAGGTCCGGGCGCTCGTGATCCGCACAAGCGGCCGTAGCGTTCTGCCATGTCGTGCGCGCCGCGATCAGGCCTTCGCGATGATCGGAAACCGTTTTACGGTCGGTATCGAGGGTCGGAAAATGCGCTTTGCAAGCCTCGTATCCTGCTTTGTCCAGCCCGACCTCAGCCAGCCGAGCGCCAAAATCACCTTGCGCCTTTTCCACGCGCTGCGCCTGCGCGTTGCTCGCCCGTTTCGCTGCTTCAAGCTGCTCCTGCGCACGGGTGAGCGCTTCGCTGGCCGCTCGGTCCTTTTGCGTTGCCACTTCCAGCGCCTCGGAGAGTTGCCTTTGCTCGCGTTGAAGAGCCTCCCGCCGTGCGACAACTGCCTCGGGCGTGCGCAGACCATCCGGTAGGGCCTCGACCACTGCATCACGCTTGGCGCGCGCCCCGGCGAAAGCGATCTCGGCCTGCCCTGAAGCAGTGCGCGCCGTAGCCTCGGCAGCTTCAGCCTCGGTCACTTTCCGTTTGAGATCGGCCAAATGCTCCGACATCGCGTAAAGATCGACGGCTTCTCCAAGCGTGGCGATGGCACCTTCCAGCCGAGTGATTTCAGCTTCGAGTTCCGCCATCGTACGCTCGGGCCATTCCTGTTCGTCCAGCGCCCGCTTCTTTTCATCCAGCCACGTTCGGCAATTGCCGAGTTCGGTTTCCGCCCGAACCCGGGCCTCGGCTGCAGTTCTCGCCTCAGCCTGCGCGTTGCGAAACGCTTCGGTCAAACCAGATTGCTCGGGCGCGCCATGGGCTGGCGCAGGATGATCGTGGGAACCACAGACAGGGCAGGGCGCTCCTTCAGTCAACTTTTCGGCCAGAATGATCGCCTGCGTTCGCGAAAGCCGTACCTCGGCATCAGTCAGGTTCGCCGCGGCGGCCTGTTCCGCATCGGTTTTAGTCACCAGCTCGCTCGATGCCGCTTCGACCTTTCGTTCGGCGTCCGCGACAGCTCCCTGCGCCTTTGCATGCGCCGCTGCCTTGACCCGTTCCCGGTTGACCTCTGCCAACTCATCAGACAGCTTGCCTCGCACCGCTTCGGTTTTTCGCGCCTGTTCAAGCGCCAGATCGGTCGCATCACGCTGAGACTGGAGCCTTTCGCGGGCCTCTACGGCCTCGGTCAGCGTTTTCTTCGCTGAGGCTTCGTCCGTCGCAGCCTCATCAAACGCATTCTGTAGCACCGCTGCCTGCCCGGCCTGGCTCTCGATCGCCTCCAACTTTGTCAGGTCGGCCTGAACCTGCTTCCGTCGCTCCTCGTCAGACCGCACCTCGACCAGTTTTTGCGCCGCTTCCTTCTTCGCCCCATTAGCGGTATTGAGCTCTGCTTCCGCGTTGGAAACGGCATCCACCGCAAGTCGTCCGTCGTGCTTCGCATTGTGCCAAGCCGTCTCAAGATCACGGGCTTGCAAGGCATTGCTGACTGCCTCGACCCGCCTGGCCAGAGCATCGACCTCACCCGTCTTCGCCTCGAGGTCATCAAGCGCCTGCCGCGCCGTGTCGACGGCAGAAAAAGCCTTTTCGATCTGTTCGCCTTCAGTCAGAGCCTTGCGCGCGGCTTCGTTCGCTGCCTCTGCGATCTGCTGAATTCCCTGCTTCTCCTCGACCTTGGCTTCCGCCGCGAAAATTCCTAGCTCCAGTGCCTCGGCGCTCTCGAATCCGCGTTCCTCAAGCCGGGCCACATAGAGTGCACGCTGGTCGCGCAACGCTCGTTCTGCCTCTGAGGCTTCTTCCTTTAGCCGGGCGGCGAGATCGCGATAGATCTTCACGTCGAAGAGATCTCGCAATATCTCGACCCGTGCATCAGTTTTTGCGGCAAGAAACGTCTCGAACTTGCCTTGCGGCAAGAGCACGATCTGGCGAAACTGATCTGCCCCGTAACCCAGCAGCGCCTCGACCTGTTGACCCACGACCGTGACCTTCTTTTCAACAATGGCACGGCCAGACTGACTTGAGTCAAGTGTATCCACCGGGATTCCGGTGACGTCAAAAAGCGAAGCCTCCGCCGCGTCTTCTGTCATCCCTTCGCCTCGCGCCTTCGGGCGCTCTTGCGCCGGACGACGACGGATCAGGTAGGTTTTGGCACCCAATTCAAAAACAAATTCGACTTCAGTGGGTAGATCGGGCGCAGAGTGATCCGAACGCAGCGAACGTGGCTCCTGATCGGTCTTGGTTGGTGCCCCGAATAGCGCGAAAGACATCGCCGAAAACAACGTCGACTTCCCAGCCCCTGTCTGGCCGTAGATTCCGAACAGCCCTGTCTCCAGCGCGGAGCGGAAATCCACCACCTCGGTTGTCGCGAACGGCCCGAAGGCCTGAAGCGATAGGCGAATAGGTCTCATGCCTGTTCCTCCCCGGAGGTTGCTGCGTGCAGTTTTTCCGCGACGATCGTTACTTCGGCGGCATTTGGCTCCCGGCCGCGCACAACCTTCATGAAGTCGCCGACCATATCTATCGGCGTGACCGCTGCTCGCCCGCCGTTATGCATTTTGGTCTCTGGGGCGCGACCTTGCCGGTCGTAGGCCAGATGGCAGGCATTGGGGTAGGTCGCGCGCAACCGCTTCATAGGATCGATCAGAGGGTTCTCGTCTGTAAGAATCGCCTGGATAAAGTCTTCAGACGGCGTTCCTGCCAGAAGATCCGAGAATGCCCCGGTCAGCGAGCGCACTTGCCGGATCGGACAGAAAGCTACGGTGCGGATCTCGACTCCTTCAGCTTTGAGATCGACGACAGTCATGGATTTTTCACCTCCCGCCTCGTCGAAACCGAAGGCGAGCGGTGCACCGGAATACCGAATATGGTTCGCGCCTACTTCCTGCGGCTTGTGCAAATGGCCCAGTGCCACATAATCCGCCCCGTCGAAGACATCAGAGGGCACAGTTTCGATCCCGCCGACCCGTGTCAGGGCGCGTTCGGTCTCACCGACCGCACCGCCTGCAACGAAGGCATGAGCCACTACGACCCAACGCGCTCCTTCAGGCACCTGAGCCCTCGCTGCGGAGATTTGGGCTGCTATGACATCTGCTGGCGTGCTGATACCCTCATCCCCGAACACTTCCCGCGCGGCATATTCATAGGAAAAGGGCAGCGCGGAAAAGGCGATCTCGCCATGCTCGTCACTCAGCACAAGCGGAGTCTCGACCGCGTCGGCGATTCCGCGCACCAGCACCCTCGACGCGGTGGAGAAGACAGACATTGCCTCGATCCGGTCACCGGAATCGTGGTTTCCCGAGATCATCACCACCGCGGCTTCGGTCTCTTCTGCCACACGCTTAAGAAAGCGATTGAACTGCCGGATGGACGAGTTGGGCGGTGAGGCGCGATCAAAAACGTCCCCAGCGATCACAAGAACATCGACGCGTTCGACCAAGAGCGTCTCGAGAATCTGGCCTAGGACGACTTCATGATCCTCCTCAAGGCTCAACCCCATGAACTGACGCCCTAGGTGCAGATCTGCAGTATGAAGTATTCTCATGTCGCACCGTCAATTATTACACATGTAAAAACTATATGGACAATGACGGGGAGTCAAGGTATCCTTCCCCCATGCCCTTCGAAGACCTCAAACATGCCCAGCGTGCGCGCCTGGAATACCTCGACAGACTGTTTTTCTGGGACGGGGCAGCGACTCGTGCCTCCTTGATCAAGCGATTTGGTATTTCGAATGCGCAGGCCGCTCTCGATTTTCGGACTTACCTCGCCGAAGCGCCAAAAGACGCACTGCACTATGATGCGTCGTCGCGCCAATACCTTGCCCATGACAGCTTTGAACGGCTCAGTGGCAAGGCGTCCTCGATGGAATTGGAGCAACTCTTGGTCGGCGCACCATCCCCCGCATTCGATAGATTGCCAGATTTGCAACGCACTCAGGACCTGCGTGTCTTACGGCCGCTCTACCGTGCCTTCAGGGCGAAAGAGGCAACGAGGATCGTTTATCAATCGATGCGAGATCCTCAACCGATGACACGCTGGATTGCACCTGTTCGGTTCGCTTCTGATGGCGTTAGGCTTCACGTACGAGCCTGGTGTCTTGAACGTGAGGGCTTCCGTGACTTCCATCCTGCTCGCATAGACCCTGATCAGTCTTTCGCAAAAACCAAGCCAGCCGATGCGGTACCCCGAGATGACGATTGGTTCACCTGGGCCATCCTGAAACTCAAACCGCATTCAAGATTGACTGAGGCGCAGCAACGCGTGGTCCGCATTGAATTCGGGTTCACCTCAGATGTGCTTGTGGCCAGAACCCGGAAAGCACTTGAGTTCTACACGGAACGCCGATGGGGTCTTGAGCAGAAAGAACCTCGTCTTGAACGGGTCTCTGTCGACTATATTCCGATGAGCGAGGAGGAGATCGATGCAAATTGATATGCGCCGCATAGATCCCTCAATCAACATGAACCGGTTCTATTCCGTGGAGCTGACTAAAGACTTGTTTGGTCAACACGGCATCCACCGACAATGGGGCATTGACCTGCCCCCCTTCGGTCCCTCGTTCATAACGAGAGTCTGCGGGTTTGATCTTGATAATCATGGGTTTCGGTTTGGGCAAGCGCGCCGGGCGCGGAGCCCTCAAATTGCTCAAGCGCTCGGCGCGCTTGCAGTG
>NZ_JBGFGP010000033.1:0-363 GCF_041224545.1 Sedimentitalea sp. XS_ASV28
CGCGATATGCCACTTGAGGGCATGACCAAACCTGACCTTTACCGCCGCCACCGGTTTCCGCCCAATGTCATCGCCTATGCAGTCTGGCTGTATTTCCGCTTTCCTCTGAGCCTTCGGATGGTAGAAGATCTTCTCGCCGAGCGCGGCATCATCGTGTCGCACCAGACGGTGCGAGCCTGGGCCGAAAAGTTCGGACGGGAATTCGCGAACACAATTCGCTCCCGATCGGCTGGCAAACTTGGCGACAAGTGGCATCTGGAGGAAGTTGTCGTCTCGATCAGAGGGCGCAAAAATTGGCTGTGGCGGGCGGTCGATCAGGACGGCTTCGTGCTGGACGTTCTGGTCCAATCCCGGCGCAACAAG
>NZ_JBGFGP010000034.1:0-1175 GCF_041224545.1 Sedimentitalea sp. XS_ASV28
AAACCTAACAAACCCTCAATACGGTATCTCTCTTTCGATGACCCCAACAGAGAACACTCTGGCGCGGGATGGAGCAGCCCGGTAGCTCGTCAGGCTCATAACCTGAAGGTCGTAGGTTCAAATCCTACTCCCGCAACCAACTTATCCTGCGAAGCGCCCTCCGGGGCGCTTTCGCATGTTGGGCCTTCGCCAAGCGCGGCTCTGCTAGCCGCAATCGTGGCGTGGTTGATATGCGAAGAGGGGTAAGCGTTGTCTGACTGGCACAGCCACCTCAGGTTGACGGCTTGAAGTTCCACGGCAACAGGTCGTCGATGCGGCTTTTGGGATGACCTGCTGCGATGGCTGTCAGGGTTGCGGTGAGCCAGGCGAAGGGCTCGACGCCGTTGATCTTGCAGGTCTCGATCAGGGAGGCGATGCGGCCCCAGGCTTTGCCGCCCTCGTCGTGACCGGCGAATAATGCGCTCTTGCGATTGAGGGCAATCGGACGGACGAGATTTTCGACCCTGTTGCTGTCGATCTCGACGCGGCCATCGGTCAGGAAGGTCTGCAGGCTCTGCCAGTGGCTGTGGATATAGGCCAGTTTTTCGCCGAGGCGCGACTTTGCCGATTCGGATCCGTCGCGATCGAAGACCTCCCTGAGCTTGCGGCGGGTATGCGCCGAGCAATGTGCCACCCGAATAGGGGCGCCGCCCTTACGCGAGGATTTGGTCAGCCGGTTGTAGCCGGTGTAACCGTCAATCTGCAGGATGCCGTCAAAGCCGGTCAGGAATTTTTCCGCGTGTTCGCCATGCCGTCCGGGAGCATAGAAATAGACCACGCCGGGCGGGTCATCGCCGCCCCAGGCCCGGTCGTCCCGCGCCGAATGAGAACGCCAAGCTCAAGCGGCTGCTGGCCGATACGATGCTGGACAATGTGGTTCTGAAGGATCTTCTGGGAAAGAACTGACGACGCTGACCAAGCGGCGAGAGGCAGCGCTCAGGGCGATGCGGGATCACGGCATCTCGCAGCGCCGGGCCTGTCGGCTTGTCGGTGTCGACTGACCTGCCCCCCGCGAAATCCCTCATCATGATGTAGAGTCTGCCCAACCTTGAAGGAGCAGACGAATGCGAAAGAGCCGTTTTACCGAGGCGCAGATTATCGGGATGATCAAGGAGCAAGAGGCGGGCATGCCGACG
>NZ_JBGFGP010000035.1:0-301 GCF_041224545.1 Sedimentitalea sp. XS_ASV28
CCCCACGGAGCCCGCCGCTACCCTCCCCACACATGAGGAGAAAAGACGGCTGATCCGAATCCCAATGACACCACAACCGCACGGAACAGCTCCCGCCCGTGCCCGCAAATCCATCACCCCCCACCCGACGCCCCACGCACGCCCCTGCACAGCCCCTCGCATCGACCTAGCCGCACCGACCAGACCCCCGCCCCCACGCCCCCCCCACCCCCCCCCCCCCCCCCCCCCCCCCCCCCCCCCCCCCCCCCCCCCCCCCCCCCCCCCCCCCCCCCCCCCCCCCCCCCCCCCCCCCCCCCCCCCC
>NZ_JBGFGP010000036.1:0-363 GCF_041224545.1 Sedimentitalea sp. XS_ASV28
ATCAACTCCAAAAGCCTTGAAAGGCTGACGAAATGCAAAGCCAAAACATTCGCATTCGGCTGAAAGCGTTCGATTACCGCGTTCTGGATGCCAGCACGCAGGAAATCGTCAACACAGCCAAGCGGACCGGCGCCAATGTCGGTGGCCCAATCCCGCTGCCCAACAAGATCGAGAAATACACTGTTCTGCGTGGTCCCCACGTTGACAAGAAATCTCGTGACCAGGTCGAGATCCGCACCCACAAGCGACTGCTGGACATCGTTGATCCGACCCCCCAGACCGTGGACGCGCTGATGAAGCTCGACCTCGCCGCTGGCGTGGATGTCGAGATCAAGCTGCAATCGTAATCGGAGGGTATTGAAG
>NZ_JBGFGP010000039.1:2500-6295 GCF_041224545.1 Sedimentitalea sp. XS_ASV28
ATTGGTTGCGCGGCAATCAATGAGAGCGGCCAGCAGAATCGCCAACGACGCCTCCCGGCATTTCCTTTGGAAACGCCTGTCGGCCATCGGCGATTTTGCAGGACAAAATCACCTTGGGGGCCTTAGCTCAGCTGGGAGAGCGCCTGATTTGCATTCAGGAGGTCAGGAGTTCGATCCTCCTAGGCTCCACCATATTCCGCAGAACACATCTTCAAGCATTCGCCGAATGTTTGAACGTCTGTTCTGCAGACGAATTGACATCGTATAGAGAGATACCGTCACTTTGAGAGCAATCTCGAAGTGACAATCAACACTGTTTGATCGCCCGGAGTAGCGGGATGATCTCGGTCTGGTGCCCCTCGGGGCGAGCGTCTGACGCGGTTGTTTCCTCGACCGCCCATGCGTCTGCCTGCCGAAACGAACAGAGTTGTCCAAGTCAAGTACACTAACCCGGTTCGACGCGAGTCGAACCAATGTCTGGCGCAAGCCAGGCGGGAAAGTATGCTTTTGGTTCAGAATAAGGGATGGCAGTTTCTTACCAGCTTCTGCTTTCCGCGATTGACGCAAGTCTTTCTTTTTCTGGATCAAATCAAGCGCGAAAAGGGCGTTTGGTGAATGCCTTGGCAGTAAGAGGCGATGAAAGACGTGATACTCTGCGATAAGCCATGGGGAGCCGAGAATAGGCTTTGATCCATGGATTTCTGAATGGGGGAACCCACCTGAATGTTTGTTATTGTTAGCCGCGAGGCTCTCGATAATGAGCATGACCAGGTATTTATGACCTGAATACATAGGGTTATAAAAGCAAACCCGGGGAACTGAAACATCTAAGTACCCGGAGGAAAGGACATCAATTGATACTCCCCTAGTAGCGGCGAGCGAACGGGGACCAGCCGAGCCATGAATGTGAATAGAATGCGTTGGGAAGCGCAACCACAGTGGGTGACAGTCCCGTATATGAAGCATGATTGGACGTATTAAGTAGGGCGGAACACGTGAAATTCTGTCTGAAGATCGGAGGACCACCTTCGAAGGCTAAGTACTCCTTACTGACCGATAGCGAACCAGTACCGTGAGGGAAAGGTGAAAAGCACCCCGACGAGGGGAGTGAAACAGTACCTGAAACCGAACGCCTACAATCAGTTGGAGGGGCCTTGCGCCCTGACAGCGTACCTTTTGTATAATGGGTCATCGACTTGGTCTCACGTGCAAGCTTAAGCCGTTAGGTGTAGGCGCAGCGAAAGCGAGTCTTAATAGGGCGTCGAGTTCGTGGGATCAGACCCGAAACCGAGTGATCTAGGCATGACCAGGATGAAGGTAAGGTAACACTTACTGGAGGTCCGAACCCACACCTGTTGAAAAAGGTCGGGATGAGTTGTGCCTAGGGGTGAAAGGCCAATCAAACTCGGAGATAGCTGGTTCTCTGCGAAATCTATTTAGGTAGAGCGTCATCCGAATACCCTCGGGGGTAGAGCACTGGATGGGTAATGGGGCCTTACCGGCTTACTGATCCTAACCAAACTCCGAATACCGAGGAGTACTAGATGGCAGACACACTGCGGATGCTAACGTCCGTAGTGGAGAGGGAAACAACCCTGACCTCCAGCTAAGGCCCCTAATTCATGGCTAAGTGGGAAAGCAGGTGGGACGACCAAAACAACCAGGAGGTTGGCTTAGAAGCAGCCATCCTTTAAAGATAGCGTAACAGCTCACTGGTCTAATCAAGTTGTCCTGCGGCGAAGATGTAACGGGGCTCAAGCCATGAGCCGAAGCTGAGGATGCCGCAAGGCATGGTAGCAGAGCGTAGTGTGACATAGAACTTTGCTTGATTATCGCGTTGTTATCTGGGCCCCGTGCTCAAGTAGCGAAGCGGTAGCACAAGCATAAGTTCTTTCGATGAAGCCGGGGCGTGAGCCATCCGGTGGAGAGATCACTAGCGAGAATGATGACATGAGTAGCGACAAAGAGTGTGAGAGACACTCTCGCCGAAAGTCCAAGGGTTCCTGCTTAAAGCTAATCTGAGCAGGGTAAGCCGACCCCTAAGGCGAGGCCGAAAGGCGTAGTCGATGGGAACCAGGTTAATATTCCTGGGCCAGGAGGATGTGACGGATTGTGAAGGTTGTTCACCCTTATCGGATTGGGTGGGCCGCTGATCAGTCCCTGGAAATAGCCCTCCGTCAGATCGTACCCTAAACCGACACAGGTGGACTGGTAGAGAATACCAAGGCGCTTGAGAGAACGATGTTGAAGGAACTCGGCAAAATACCTCCGTAAGTTCGCGAGAAGGAGGCCCAGTTTCTACGCAAGTATTGGCTGGGGGCACAAACCAGGGGGTGGCGACTGTTTATTAAAAACACAGGGCTCTGCGAAGTCGCAAGACGACGTATAGGGTCTGACGCCTGCCCGGTGCCTGAAGGTTAAAAGGAGAGGTGAGAGCCTTGAATTGAAGCCCAGGTAAACGGCGGCCGTAACTATAACGGTCCTAAGGTAGCGAAATTCCTTGTCGGGTAAGTTCCGACCTGCACGAATGGCGTAACGACTTCCCCGCTGTCTCCAACATCGACTCAGCGAAATTGAATTACCTGTCAAGATGCAGGTTTCCCGCGGTTAGACGGAAAGACCCCGTGCACCTTTACTACAGCTTCGCACTGGCATCAGGATTGTGATGTGCAGGATAGGTGGTAGGCTTTGAACCCGGAACGCCAGTTCCGGTGGAGCCTTCCTTGAGATACCACCCTTCGCACTCTTGATGTCTAACCGCGGTCCGTCATCCGGATCCGGGACCCTGCGTGGCGGGTAGTTTGACTGGGGCGGTCGCCTCCTAAAGCGTAACGGAGGCGCGCGAAGGTTGGCTCAGAGCGGTCGGAAATCGCTCGTTGAGTGCAATGGCAGAAGCCAGCCTGACTGCGAGACTGACAAGTCGAGCAGAGTCGAAAGACGGCCATAGTGATCCGGTGGTCCCGAGTGGAAGGGCCATCGCTCAACGGATAAAAGGTACGCCGGGGATAACAGGCTGATACTGCCCAAGAGTCCATATCGACGGCAGTGTTTGGCACCTCGATGTCGGCTCATCTCATCCTGGGGCTGGAGCAGGTCCCAAGGGTACGGCTGTTCGCCGTTTAAAGAGGTACGTGAGCTGGGTTTAGAACGTCGTGAGACAGTTCGGTCCCTATCTGCCGTGGGTGTAGGATACTTGAGAGGAGTTGCCCCTAGTACGAGAGGACCGGGGTGAACGATCCACTGGTGGACCTGTTGTCGTGCCAACGGCAGTGCAGGGTAGCTATGATCGGACAGGATAACCGCTGAAGGCATCTAAGCGGGAAGCCCCCCTCAAAACAAGGTATCCCTGAGGACCGTGGTAGACCACCACGTCGATAGGCCGGAGATGTAAGCGCAGCAATGCGTTCAGTTGACCGGTACTAATGGTCCGACAGGCTTGATTTGATCCAGTAGAAGACAGACTTCAACGTCGCCTTCGAAAGACAGTCAAAAGCATACACAACAGTGAAAACGATCTGGACAACATGTTGAGGGTTTCTTTGGTTTGGTGGTCATAGCACAAGTGAAACACCCGGTCCCATCCCGAACCCGGCCGTTAAGCACTGTCGCGCCAATGGTACTGCGTCTCAAGACGTGGGAGAGTAGGTCACTGCCAAACCTAACAAACCCTCAATACGGTATCTCTCTTTCGATGACCCCAACAGAGAACACTCTGGCGCGGGATGGAGCAGCCCGGTAGCTCGTCAGGCTCATAACCTGAAGGTCGTAGGTTCAAATCCTACTCCCGCAACCAAC
>NZ_JBGFGP010000043.1:0-5278 GCF_041224545.1 Sedimentitalea sp. XS_ASV28
GTCGAGTGCGGTGGCATCTGGAAGAAGCAGAACAAGGAGACCGGCGCCGACTACTACACCCTGACGATCCGCGACCACGGCTTCAACGCCAACCTCGGCAAGGCCGCGAACCAGGACGATCTGTCCCTGCAGGCCGTCATCCCCTGGGGGCCGAAAGACGCCGCGTAAGCCAAAGGCCAGACCGCTTCGGCGGTCTGGCTATCTCTCGTTCTTGGGTGCGCCTGATGGGCGGGCCCAAAAGCCGATGTTCGAAGAACGCGGCATATTTCGGACGCTGACACCGAGGCGGATAGTCTGACTGGATCGATCGCAGAAGCAGCTTTGATCGTTCTGTTGAGGGACAGGGTGGATCGCGCGAACCCGAGGGTGAGCCGAAAGTCAGCAGGGGAAAACTGGGAGCCCAGTTAGCGAGCCAAGCGCACCCCTTCCGTCGGTCGAGCAACCTGCGCCAGGGGTGTCTTTGCGAGGCGCCCAGGGGCGCCGAACTCACCCTGCGCCGCGAGGGTGCAAACTGCAGATCACCGTCATGCAACCAAGGGCAACGTCTCACGCCAATGTCACCGCCGCGCGCCTTTCCGTCGACCTGTTGGCCTTTCAGATCGCTAGCCCGGGGTCGAGCGGGCGGCAACGCCGGGGACAGGTTTCTGGGCGGCTGGCGCCTTGAGCGCTGCCGGGCATCGCTCACAACAAACCTGCCCCCGGCGTGCTCCATTTCATTCCGCCCCGTGCCGGGTGCAGCCCGCTCTCATGCCCCCGGTCTTTTCCACGATCCGTCCAACGACGATCAACGGAAAGGATCACACCATGACACTCGAACAATCCATCGACCTCGCCGAACTGCAAGCCGACATGGCCTTCGATGCCTACCTCGCCGCCTTCGATGAAGACGCCCATCCCGAGACACTCGACAGCCTCGAGACCGAGGCTCTGATCGCCCGCAGCCACTACGACGATCTGCGCAATCAGGGACTGGGTCACTGACCCAGACACCCCTGCGGGTCTTCGGATCCGCAGGGGTCTAACGCCGTCTCTCAGAAGCTTCGTGACGCCCTCAAAGGGCGTGACCCGAGCAATCCCGCGTGAGCCGACTTCTGGTCCCTGACGCCCGATCCGTGACCGGCTCGGGCGTTCGGTTTGCCTGTCGTCGCGTGCGTCTTGAACACAAATTTCGGAAGTCTTTTCGATCTGGTTGTCCTGCATCGAAGAGGGCGGGACCCGTTCCATGTCGCGCTGCACGGCAGCGGCCTTGAGTGCACCTCATTGCCAGCAAAAATACATGACACGCAAAACGTAATATTGTGCAATGTGATGTATTGAGGTATAAGCGAAAGGGAGAAGAAAGACGTTGGCAGGATATGGCCAATGTTTGCACATTTTGTCCGAGGGGTCTGACCCGTGCCGAGGCCAGCGAAAAACCTGAAGCTTGAAGAACGCGTCGAAGTCGCGCGGCGCTTTGCGGCGGGCGAGAGCGCCAAGGAGCTGGCAGCGGCATTTGGCATCTCTCCGCGTCATGTGAACCGGCTCGCGAAAGAGGAGGCGGGCGAGGGGATCGCGGTGCGCGATCCAAGCGAGACGGTGGCGTTCCGGGCGAGCCAGTCCGAGCTTGCAGCGTTTGATGCGGAGTGGCGCGCGCGGGGCTTTGCCAATCGTTCGCAGGCGCTCAATGCGGTGCTGCGCGGACGCTGCGGTTTCCTCGACGTGCCGCGTGATCTGGTCTCGGAATTCTGCGCCGCGTGGCGTCAGGCGAAGGATGTGAGCGACGCCGGATTGGTGCTCGCCAAGGCGGTCCATCGCGGTCGGCTGGAGGTCTCGGAGGCGGATCGCGCGGTGCTGATCGAACTCCTTGATCTGGCGCAATCGATGAGCCGTGAGATGGGCCGGATGAAGGATGCGGCGCAGGTGCTGCGTCATCAGGAGTGGCCGCAAAGGGAAGAAGGGCAGGGGGCTGAGAACGATGTTCTGGAGGACAGCCCGCGCACGATCGAGGGTGGGCTGAGGCTGGTGCGCAATGGCTGACCCTCTCGTCCTCTACACCTCGGTCATGGGCCGGCTATGGGAGGATGAGCGCATCCGGGGTCAGGCCGCAGCGCGGATCGACGCGCGTCTGGCGGGGCGTCGGCAGGGGCGGAGTTTCGCGCGGGTCGGATCCATGTCGGCGCGCAACGCGCTGAAGGCAGCCTCGGGGCAAAGCCGGGCGGCGGTGTTCAAACGGATCCGGGCGGGGGGCTGCAAGACGCGGGCATCCCTCGGGGCGCAGCTCTCCTACATCAACGACAAGGCCGTCTACACCTATTCGACGATGACCAACGCGCTGACCGATGCGGCGGTGCTTTCTGAGGGGCAGAAAGAGGACATCATCGAGGATTGGGCCGGGACCTGGCGTGGCTCGACCAAGCTCGGGTTCACCTCGCACATGCTGCTGTCCTTCCCGACCGACGTGACGGTCGATCAGGTTCGCGACATCGCGATGGACTGGACGGAGCATTTCTTCGAGAGCGGCGAATACGGCGATCAGTGGGACTATGTCCTCGCGGTACATGACGACCGGGCGCACAAGCACGCGCACATCATCCTGAACAATCGCGGGGTCGAAAACGGCACCTGGTTCTCTTGCTGGGCCGAAGGCGTAATGTCGCCGCAGCTCATGCGCGAGAAGCAGGCCGAGATCGCCGAACGCTATGGTGTCATACTCGACGCCACCACCCGGCTCGAGCGCGGCATCTTCGAGAAGCCCGCCGGGATCGAGGAGATCTACCGCGCCAAGGAAGAGGCCCGCCTGCCGCGCGAGATCGTCATGACGGCCCAGGAATCCGCCATCGCGCAGGCGCAGGTGGTGGGCTTCGCCAAGGACTACAAGACCCTCGCCGACCTGCTGGACCGGATGGACCAGCGCCACATGGCGCGCGCCATGCGCGGCATGGCGGACGGGCTCGGTTCCGGCACGCCGTGGAACTTCACCGAAGGAGAGATAGACATGATGGACATCAAAACCGTCGGTGACGCGATCGACTATTCCGAGCGCACGATCGAGGCGCTCAGGCTCAAGGCCGAAGAACTGGACCCGGCCGAGCGCGCCGCTTTTGAGGCCAAAGCCGCGCCGATCATCGCGGACCTCTCGCAGATGGTGCCAGACCCGGAGCTACGGGCGCGGTTTGGCAAGCAGCTCGAGGAACCCTATCCGCCGGGGGCAGGCAGCGAGGTGCTCATCGCCGCGCTGCGGTCCGGCAATGACGAGGGGCTGCGTGACGTGCTCGAGCGCGCCGAGGAAGCCGGAATGGACAGCGAAGAGCTGGTGGCCCGGATCGCGGCGGGCGGTACGCGGAACTACGGCATGGCGCAGGATTGGGTCGAGCGCGACATGAACGCGGTGCTGGCGAAGGACGGTCTGAGCGTTGAGACCGCGAGTGACGACCAGCTCGATGCCGCGCTGGAAAAGGTCGATGGCGTGATGGACGCGCTGATGGAACGCGCCAAGGAGCTGGGTGTCGAGATCGGCAAAACACTTGCCGAAGAGGAAGAGGCGTCGCTGCCGCTCATCGACGATGACCGAACACCCAATCCCTACCTGCAGGACCTCGCCGACATGCTGCGGGACGGCAAGCTCAACGAGGAGCAGGAAGAGGCGGTCGAGCGGACCATGCAATCCGAGCTCTTCAAGGAACTGGGCGAAGAGGGCATGGCCGAACTCCGCCGCGGCAACTTTGAGGTTCTGGATGCGGCGCTGCCGAGCAAGCTCGACCAGATCACCGTCACGCAGGAATTCCTCGAAATGACCTTCGAGGAGACCGGCGATCAGGTCTTCACCGACCGCGCCGCCGGGTTGCAGCAGGACAAGGCGACCGAAGTGGCGCGGCTGCGCGGCCAGCAAGAGTCGCAGGAAATGGGGCGCTACCTTGGCCGTGACAGAGAACTGGATCGTGGTCTCGATGACGAGATGGAATTCTAAGGGGGAGATGACAACCATGACCAAGACACTCCCCCTTTGGGCCGCGCTCCTCTTCGGTGTGATCTGCGGCGCCGTCATTGGCACCATTGTCGCTGCCTTCTACCTGACCCTGGCCCTGAAAACTGGGTTTCAGAGCTTCGACATGCTGGCGCTCTGGAAGGCCAGCGCGGGCACACGCGCGGCCCATCCGGAGGCTTTCAAGGTTGGCTTCGGCGCCGTCGGCTTCGGGGCGATCGGCCTAGGCGCCCTGGCGCTGGCCTGGACCTGGAAGAAGGAGCGCGACGATTACGGCTCGGCCCATTGGCAGACAAAGGCGGAGCTGAAGAGGAACGACATGCTGCAGGCACCGGGCAAAGGTTTCGTCTGTGGCAAGCTCGGCGCGCCGACCTCCAAAGCCGAGTTCATCTCCTCGACCACCATCCCTCATGTGATGATGGTGGCCCCGACCCGCGCGGGTAAGGGCGTGGGTTTCGTGATCCCGAACCTTCTGAGCTTCGCGGGTTCGGTCGTGGTGCTCGACGTGAAGGGTGAGAACTTCGAGAAGACCGCGCGGCTCCGGGCGCTGAACGGAGACGAGGTCTATCGCTTCAGCCCCTTCGACTGGGCCAACGCCACGCATCGCTACAACCCGCTTGCGCGGATCGCGAAGGCCCCGACCTTTGCGCAGCGGTTCACCGAGGTCTCGATCCTGGCCGACCTGTTCCTCGACAAGGACAATAAACAGCTCGACACCTTCTCCGAGGCGGGCAAGTCGATCTTCGTCGCGGCCTGCCTGCTGGCGATCCAGCGCGGCACGCCGAATCTTGGTGAGGTCAACAAGATCGTCGCCGGGGGCGAATACAAGAACGCGCAATACAAGACCTATGCAGACGAGGCCGAGGAAGAGATCCTGCGCGAGCTTTGGACCAATGCCGCCTCAGCCTCATCGCGGCTCCTGACCTCGAACATCCAGGCGCTGATGACCGCAGGCCTCAAGCAATGGGACAATCCGGCGGTGCGCTCGGCCACCGAGGCGAGCGATTTCGATTTTTCGACCTTCCGCAAAACCCCGCAGTCGCTCTACATCGCCGTCTCCGAGGATCACATCGCGACGCTGGCGCCTCTCTTGCGCCTGATGTTCGCCGACCTCATCGCCTCGATCCGCCTGAACGAGCCGGGCCCGGATGAGCCCTGGCCGGTCATGATGATGATCGACGAGTTCCAGCAGATGGGGGCGATGCCCTATCTCGAACGCGCGATCCACTCGCTGGCCAGCTATGGCGGCCGCGTGGCGATGATCGCACAGTCGCTGGCTTCGCTCGACCGGATTTACGGGCCCGAGGGCCGCGAAAG
>NZ_JBGFGP010000044.1:0-281 GCF_041224545.1 Sedimentitalea sp. XS_ASV28
CGAACATCGGCTTTTGGGCCCGCCCATCAGGCGCACCCAAGAACGAGAGATAGCCAGACCGCCGAAGCGGTCTGGCCTTTGGCTTACGCGGCGTCTTTCGGCCCCCAGGGGATGACGGCCTGCAGGGACAGATCGTCCTGCTTCGCGGCCTTGCCGAGGTTGGCGTTGAAGCCGTGGTCGCGGATCGTCAGGGTGTAGTAGTCGGCGCCGGTCTCCTTGTTCTGCTTCTTCCAGATGCCACCGCACTCGACCAGCTTGCCGCGCGGGGAGCGGCCGAGGAC
>NZ_JBGFGP010000061.1:0-42446 GCF_041224545.1 Sedimentitalea sp. XS_ASV28
AGGCGCCGGTCTTTTTGCCTCGCGAGGAATGACCCGCAGGGTCAGGGGAAAAAGATCGGTGACAACCTTTGTGGACGGGACGACAGCTGCGACCAGCATGTCATGCAACTCAGACAAAGGGAGAAGCGCGGTGGCCGCGAATGAATGTGAGTAAACAGACGAGGGCGATGTTGCAGGGGGCGATCTAGCGAAAAGCCGACCTATTAGCCTAGAGGTGCCGACAGGTCGCACTCTCGGGCACAAGAATACCAACCGAAGCGCAGCACCCCTGGCTAAATGACCGAGGATGTGAGGCTAACAGCAATCTGGAAAATACCATACGGCAGGGGGACCGGTCAGGAGAAAATGCCTGTTGAATTCGCCCGGCTCAGAAGCGGCCGTTAAGTGACCGTGCAGCTAGTGGCGGCTACGAGTCCAAAGTTGTCACGGGTGAGTCATATTTTTCCGTCTGCTCTATCGTGGCAGCTACTCACCCTATCTGTTTATCGGACGACTTCCAAAGGTCGATCGCGCAAAATCGATGAACGACGCCAGCCTTTGCGGCCTATATCGGTCGCGATGATAGATGAGCGACATGGGCTGCTCAGGCAATTTCCAGTCGGCCAAAACCCGGACAAGCTCATCAGCAGCGACATCCTGGGCGACGAGACATTCAGGGAGCATGGCAATGCCCATGCCCGCTTTGGCCGCAACACGCACGGCCTGGCTGGAGTTCACCGTGATCGTCGCCTTCGGAGTCCAGTTTTGCGTCTCGGCATCCCTGACGAAGCGCCACGCTCTGCGTCCGATCCTTGAAAACAGAACAGCCCGAAATCGTTCCAGATCCAATGGTGTGCGGGGCGCACCATGTGTCTTCAGCAAGTCGGCCGATGCGCAGACCATCATCCTATAGGGAGCGAGCCGGGTTTGCAGGAGCGTGCTGTCTTCCAGTTTCCCAATGCGAAAAGCCGCGTCAAATCCGCCTGCGATCAAATCCTCATTGGTGTCAGAGAGGACCAAGTCAACCTCGATGCCCGGGGTCATATCGGTGAAGCTCTTCAGCGTGGGCATCAGGGCTTCGCTCCCGAAACTGAGCGGCGCTGCGATGCGAAGGCGTCCCTGCGGCTGGGCGTGCTGGTCACTGGCCTTGCCTTCGGACTGCGCAACCAGCTCCAGAATGTCCCGGCATTGTTCGAGATAGCTTTCGCCAAAGTCTGTAAGGCTATGTTTGCGCGTTGTCCGATTGAGCAGGCGAACCTGAAGATGGTTCTCCAGGGCTCCGATACGTTGTCCGACCAAGGCGCTGGTGACGTTGAGTTTCTGTGCCGCCGCATTCATTGATCCCGCTTGAACGACTTCGACGAAGGTGCGCATGGCGATGAAGAGATCCATTGCAAAGAAATCCTTTTGGAAGCGACAAATTATATCGTAATTATCATAAATTATTTTTCATCTACATCGTATTCCATCAATCCACGACGAGGAGACATGATGGAAAACCGATTTGAAAACCGCGCGGTGCTGGTGACCGGCGCCGGGACCGGGATGGGGCGCGCCGTTGCCCTTCGACTGGCTCGTGAAGGCGCGGCCGTTGCGCTCTGGGGACGGCGGGCGGCGCCTCTTGAAGGCGTGGCGCAAGACATCCGTGCGTACAGCGGCATGGCGTTTGTTTACACCTGCGACATCTCCGATCCCAAAGAAGTGGCGGCCGGTATCGAGGCCACGCTTTCGCAATTCGGCAAGCTCGATGCCGTCTTCGCAAATGCCGGGTATCTTGGCGAGTTCAAACCTTTGCGTGAAACACAGGCCGCCGATTTCAGCGACCTCGTTCAGACCAACCTTGTCGGGACTCAGCAAACGGTCGCGCAATGCCTGCCCCATATGGACCATGGCGCGGTGTTGATAAACGCCTCCTGGACGGCGGGGGCGGTCATGCCGGGAACGGGCGCCTACGCAGCCACGAAAGCCGGATTGCTCGCGATGATGCGTGTTTGGGCGGCGGAAGAGGGGCCGCGCGGCAATCGCGTCAATGCGATCAGCCCCGGAATTATCCTGACCCCGATGGCGGATGAAGTTCTGGACTCGGAGATTTCCAGCCGGCTCTCCAGCCACACTCCACTCCGCCGAAACGGCCGCCCAGAAGATGTGGCAGGCACCGCAGCATGGCTTTTGTCGGACGATGCCGAATTTGTAACCGGACAGGACATCGTCGTGGACGGCGGGTTCACCCTGGGCGGAGCATTGCGATGACAGAGGCGGACGGAGCACGACTTGCCGACAGCCTCAATCCGGATGTCCGGGAGGTTTTGGAAGAGCGGTATGGGCATCTCTTGCCGGGCATGGCGGATACGGTCATCGACATGGCCTATGACCGGTTTTACGCCCGTCCCGCGCTCGATCTCAAAAGCCGTTATATCGCAACGATTGCAGCCTTGACGGCAATTGGCGGTCAAACTGCGCCGCAACTTCGGATCAATGTCCAAGCGGGGTTAAAAGTCGGACTGACGGAAACGGAGATCGCCGAGATAATCTGGCAAATGACGCTCTATGGTGGCCTGCCCGCCGCAATCAATGCCCTGAATACACTCAGGGCAATCGGCGGCGACAACTGACACTGAGGGACATTGGCGTGACGAACAGCGAAAGTGCACTTCGTCCCGCTTAGCTGCCCTATCTGGAATATAGAACCATTGGCTGCATTCGCGAACCAAGTCGAGATCGAACCGGGGCCTAAGCCCCGATTCTCTTGATGCGGATCCCGAGCTTGCGGGCCTTGTCGACGATGTTCTCGGTGATGCCGGAACCGGGGGTGGCGATCAGACCCTGCGGCATGGTCTCGAGCATCTTGTCGTTGCGCTTGAAGGGTGCGGCCTTGCCGTGGCTCTTCCAGTCGGGTTTGAAGACCACCTGGGTGACACCGCGCGTATCTGCCCAACGGGCCGCGATCATCTCGGCGCCTTTGGGCGTGCCTCCATGCAGGAGCACCATGTCAGGGTATTTGGCATGGGTGGCATCGAGGACGGACCAGATCAGATCATAGGCATGATAGTCCCCGCCCGAGAAGGCGATCCGTGTACCTTCGGGGCAATGCACTTCGGTCTCCTTGCGGCGCTTCGCCGAGAGATAGGCCCGACTGTCTACCACGGCGGAGGTGAGGCCGCGATGCGAGACCTTGGAACCGGTGCGGGGCAGCCAAGGTGAACCCGTGGCGGCCGAGAAGTGGTCCACGGCCAGATCGCGCATCTGCTCGAAAGCGTCGCGGTGATCCCAGAGCTTCAGCCCGATCATCTGGAGGCGCTCGAGCTCGACCGAGGCGACCTCGGAGCCATCCTGGATCGCCAGACTTTCCCGGACCTCGAATTCGTTGTCATCGAGGAGCTTCTGGATATGGGTGAGCCGGCGATGGAAGATCGAGGTGAGGGACCAGAGCATCTCTTCGAGATTGTCTTCCAACTGGCTGCCAGTGAGAAGGCCGATGGTAGTGTCAAAGAGCGTCGCCATGGCGAGCTCGACCTCGTCGGGCTGGGGCAGGGGGCGGTGATCGGTCTCGCCTGGTCCCGGCGTTGCACCATGAAGTGCGAGGTGGTCGAGGATGGCGGAGGTCACGCCGGTTTCCTCTTGGATGTCTGTCTGATGGGGCATTGTCTGGTTCCTCTGTTTGATCTGACCCGATTTGGATGGGGCGATATCAGGACCGGCGGCGACCGGGCTGCATCCGCAAGGATCGGAGCAAAGCGGAGAATGCGCACCGGGCCGGAAAATTGATCCCGCGAGGAATGGCCCGAAGGGGCAGGGGAATTTTCTGGTTCGGGGCGCATTGCTGCCCGGGCGAGGGGCACTCAGCCCCGACCCGCCGGTCCATCGCTCCCCTTTTCCAAACGGGATCAGATTGAACCCGCGGAACCTTTGCCCTTTCGGACTTCGCTGAGGAAGTTGGCGGTCACCCGTCCTCAATCTCCAGACCTTGTGCTTTCATGGCCTTGAGCAGGGACCGGCGCAGCGCATCCTTGCCGAATGCCCGCAGATCGTCGTTGAAGTCGCCCATGTTTGGCACGAGATCACCACAGGCAATTCCAAGCGATTCCAGTTGGTTACGCAATCTCATTGATGCGTTCCGCCCAGCTTCGTCATTGTCTCGCACGATCCAGAAGCGCTTGATCCCCGGCGGCGGGATGAAGAGACCGATATGGGTGGCGGTGAGACAGGAGGCGAGGTCGAACTCCGGCAGAGCCGTGCCTATCGAGAGGGTATTCTCGAGACCTTCGCCGACGATGAGATCGCTGCGAGGTGAGCCGGACCAGAAACGGATGGCATGGCCGTACAGCTGCCCGAGGATCCGTTTCGGGCTCTTGATCTCGGCTAACCCGCCGGTAGACGGGTCGAGATAGACCCTTGCGCATCCGGTGATCTGGCCCTGATTGTCGGTGATCTTGGCGAGCAGGGCAGGAGCCCTTTGCGGCGGATCGGAATCGTCCTCGCCCTTCCGCAGGAAGACCCGCGGGTGATATCGGAGGGCAGGTCCAAGCCGTGTGATCCCGCGCCGCTGCAGATAGGTGGCGGCCAGGGTGCCCAAGACCGGATTGCCAGCGGCAAAGAGTTTGCGCGCCCGCGCGATGCGTCTGCTGGAGGCTGCATCCGGGCGCTCAGCCTGTCGGGTAGAACGAGACTCGGCCGGGCAGGGGGCCTCCCCGAGGAAAGACCGGGCCTCCCTCAGCGTCTCTTTGAACGTGACCGACCCAAGCCGTTCCTGCAGCAGGTCGATCAGATCGCCATATTGCCCCGTCGCATAGTCGGTCCAAGATCCGGCCTTGCGCCCACCTTGAGCTTGCAGGCGGATGGCGAGGCTCTGACCTTTGGCCCCCGAGGTATCGCCGACCTGCCAATAGTTGCCCTGCTTTCGCCCCTCGGGGAAATACAGGCGGCAGAAACTCTCGGCACGGTCCGCAAGATCGGCCGAGAGGTCTGCAATGCTGCGCCGCGCGCTCATGCGGCAACATCCGAGGCGCTGGCGCCAACCGGATGCTCGGCAAGGATCCGTGCCAGCACCTCGATGCCATCCACCGGGATGAACACCCGCGTCTTCCACTGGATTACTTCGGTGAAGCAGCCCAGGGCCTTCAGAGAGGGCAGGGCCGCGCCCGGCGCACCGATGAGCTCGGGCCTCGGCTGTCCCATGACCAGCGACCGGCGGAGCTGGTAGCCGCCGAGCAGGCTGAGGGTCGTCTTCGCCTCCATCACCGCGGCGAAGACCTCCTGCGGCGTCATCTCGATCTGGCAGTCGAGGCCGAGCCGCGCATAGACATTGAGAAGCTGTTCCTGGCTGACCAAGCGGCCGATGGCGCGCTCCCCGTCTTCGGTCTGAAGGCGGTAGATGCGCATGTTATCGACGGGCAGCCGGTCCCAGATCGGCAGGAGCAACCCACAGATCAGCGTGATCTTCGAGGTTGTGAACTCGGGCACCGCATCGACCTCGGCCTGCCAGAGTTGCTCGAACATCGCATCGTCGATTTCTTCCCAGTACGACTTCGAGAACTCGGTCAGCGCAAGGATCTCGGTCGCCATGGGCCGCAAGAGCTTCACCCGAAGGATCGGCACGCCATCCTCATCCATGAAAGCTGGCGCTTTCACCATCAGCGCCGCGCGTTTGGAGGTCTTTTTCCAACACAGCGTCGCACCCTTCGTATCGGAGCAGATCGCTTTGACCCGGGGCAGGGTGAGCGGGTCGTTGCGATCCGTACGCTCAACGGTGAGCGCGGTGGCCGTCGCACCCGTTGCCTCATGCTCGAAGATCACCTTCCGATCAACGATCTCGAATTTTTCTGCGCGCAGGGTCTCGAGGCCGACATCGAGCGTGCCCGCCTGGCGCGCGTCCTCAATGATGGCCGAAAGGAACCCGCCGAAGGCCTCGAAGATCGCGTCCTGCATGTCGATGCGGAGCGCGAGACATCGGTTCAGGAACTGCTGGATCGGCGGCAGGTTCTCCTTCATCGTGCCATCCGCCTCATCGAGCGTCAGCCCGGTCATCTCCTGGAACTTCGCGTAAGAACAGGCGTCGATCTTGCCCGCACGCAGCTTGTAGAAGAACTGCCGCAGCGCCGCGCGTGCGTAGGGGCTTTCGAGATTGTCCTCGGCGCGGAACATGTTCTGACCCCCAGTCTCGCGTTGGCCCTTGGTGATCGCTCCCAGCGTGTCGAGGCGGCGTGCGATGGTGGAGAGAAACCGCTTTTCACCCTTCACGTTGGTCGCGACGGGTCGGAAGAGCGGTGGTTGCGCTTGGTTGGTGCGATTGGTGCGCCCGAGCCCCTGGATCGCATTGTCGGCCTTCCAACCGGGCTCCAGGAGGTAATGCACCCGAAGGCGCTGGTTCTTTGCCCCGAGATCGGCGTGGTAGCTGCGCCCGGTGCCACCCCCATCGGAGAAGATCAGGATGCGCTTGGCGTCATCCATGAAGGCCTGCGTCTCGCCGAGGTTGGAGGAGGCGGGACGGTTCTCGACCTTGAGCCGTCCCTCGCGCGTCTTCACGATGCGCCGCTTGCGCCCCGTGACTTCAGCCACCGCATCCCCGCGGAAATGCCAGAGAATCTGATCGAGGGCGCCCTGCACCGGGACAAGGGCCCCCAAATGCTCGACAAGCTCGTCGCGACGCCGCTCTGCTTCGCGGCAGATGATCGGGTTGCCATCGCCATCGAGGGCGGGGCGCGAACGTAGATCGCCATTCTCGTCGGTGTAACGCTCGAAGAGCTGCGTCGGGAAGCTGTGCATCAGGTAGTCCATGATGTTCTCCCTCGGCGTAAAATCGACCTGCAGGTCGTCCCAGTCCGAAGGCGGAATCTCTTCGAGGCGCCGTTCCATCACCGCCTCGCTGGTCGAGACCACCTGGATCACCGCCGAATGCCCTGACGCCAGATCCGCCTCTATGGCGCGGATCAGCGAGGGGCATTTCATGGCAGTGATGAGATGGTTGAAGAAACGCTGCTTATTGCTCTCGAAGGCCGAGCGCGCGGCGTATTTCGCCTGGGCGTTCAGCGTGCCGGTCTCAGAAGAAATGCCCGAGGCCTGAAGGGCGGCTTCAAGGTTGTTGTGGATGACCTGATAGGCATCGGCGTAGCTGTCATAGATCGCGACCTGGGCAGGCGTCAGCTCATGGACCAGCATTTCGTATTCGACCCCGGCATAGGAGAGGGACCGCGCGAGATAGAGCCCGAGCGCCTTTAGGTCACGTGAGATCATCTCCATGGCCGCAATGCCCCCAGCCTCCATCGCGGCGACAAATTCGGCACGCGTCACGAAGGGAAAATCCCCGGTGCCCCAGAGACCCAGGCGAGAGGCATAGGCGAGATTGCCGACGACCGTCGCACCAGTGGCCGAGACGTAGAGCACACGCGCATCCGGAACCGCGTTTTGCAGCGCGAGGCCGGCGAGACCCTGTTGGGACGCCTTCTTGTCGCCGCGGTCAGACTTTTCGCCGACGGCATTCGCCATTGCGTGGCTTTCATCGAAAGCGATGACCCCGTCGAACCCTTCGCCCAGCCAGGACGTGACCTGGTCGAGGCGGGAGGCTTTGCCCTCGCGTGTCGCCGAACGCAGCGTGGCATAGGTGACGAAAAGGATGCCCTCGGGCAGGCGGATGTCGATGCCCTGGCGGAACTTCGAGAGCGGCACGATATCGCTTTCGCGGCCTCCGAGCGCCATCCAGTCGCGCCGCGCATCCTCGATGAGCTTGTCGCTCTTGGAGACCCACACTGCGCGGCGGCGTCCCTTAAGCCAGTTGTCGAGGATGATGCCCGCAACCTGCCGCCCCTTGCCGCAGCCCGTGCCATCACCCAAGAACCAGCCTTTGCGCAGGCGGAAGGCACCTTCGTCACCCTCGGAAGCCGCCATCAGCTGGCCTTCGATTTTGCCGCGCTTGAACCAGCCTTTGAGATGCATCTCGTGGGCATTGCCCGCATAGATGACGCTTTCGAGCTGCGGCGCGGAGAGAAGGCCGTCCGCGACGAGGGTGTTCGGCAGAACAGGGCGATAGGTCGGGACAGGCGGTGGGACCGAGGCCATGGCGGCGGATTGGACCAGTGCTGTCGGATGTTCCGTCGCACCATCGATCCGGATCGCCTGAAGGTCATAGGTCTCATAGACCGTGTCCTGCAGCGCGCCGTCGGGTTCGCTCCAGGCTTTCGGCAGGAAATCGAGCGGGCCCGTCTCGATGTCGTCGAAGGGATGCCTTGCCCGTTCCTCGGCGAGGGCACGGGTTTCCTTGCGCGCGGCGTTGCGCAGGGCCTGCAGGTTGGTGCGGGTCGGCTGAAGCGGGACCGACAGAGCCGATGTGGTGGGGCAGGGCGGGGGGCTGCGCCGCTCCGGGCAATGCGCGAGCAACACCGATAGAAGATCAGCTGTGGTCGCGCAGATCGGATGATAGGCGGCCTCGATGTCGACCGGCGCGGTCGCCTCAGCGCCAACCGTGCGCTTGTCGATCACGGTCAGCCGCGTATCGATGGTGGTGCCATGCCGTGCGAAGACCTTGCCGTCGATGGCGGCAGAAAACACCACATCGGCGCTCTGGCCAATCCGCTGAAACGTCGATTGGAAGGATTTCGTCGTGGGGCGGAAGCTTTCGCCCGAGATAACGACAAGACGTCCGCCCGGCGCGAGGCGCGCTAGGGCGGAAAGCACGTGCTGACTGGTGGCCTGCCGGAACTCACCTTCGACAAGGTTGGCCGCAGAAAACGGCGGGTTCATCACGATGACAGAGGGCGTGATCGACCGATCCAGCCGGTCGTCGATCGAGGCGGCATCGTGATCCGAGACGACTGCACCGGGGAACAATTCCCTCAGCAGGGCGCGGCGGGTCTCCGCGAGTTCATTCAGCGCCAGGAGAGTGCCCGCAATCCGGCCAAATATCGCCAGCATGCCGGTGCCGGCTGAGGGCTCGAGCACCAGATCGTCGGCTCGAAACCCCGCCGCTTGGGCAACAATGACCGCGAGAGGCAAAGGCGTTGAGAATTGTTGCAGACGGACGCTGTCCTCAGAACGCCGCGTGTGCGACGGCGCCAGAGCGGCAAGACCTTCGATCATGGTGAGGAAGGCTTGCGGCGAGGCGGCCTGGCGCTGCATCAGTGCGCCGTAGCGCGAGAGCATCAGGATCTGCGCGACTTCTGCCGCTTCGTAGGCGTCCTTCCAGACCCAGGCGCCGCTGGTGTCGCTGGCGCCGAAGGTATCCTCCATCGCGGCGCGCAACGAGGCAGCGTCGATGGGTCGGCCCGCTTCGAAGTGAGACACGAGGGTTTTCGCAGCCTGGATCAGGTTGTGGGCGAAGCGCGAGGCATCCGGCAGGGCAGGGGTCTCGGGCTCAGGCACAAGCGGGACGGAATGGGGGTGAGCGTTCATCAGCAATCTCCGGGGTTGAAGGTTGGCCCCGAGACCCGCGTGCACTCTCTCACCCGGGAGGGGTCACCCCTCCCGCCCTGTCTCTCGCTCTTTCATGGCAAAGCCCCGGTGCGGATTTGTCCGGTGTCAGGACGGCCGCAGGTGGCGCGGCACGTCCATGGATTGATGCAAGACCCGGATCACGAATATCCTATCCGGATCCACCTCATAGAACACGAGGTGTCGGCCCGTGATCAGTTTGCGCGCACCCCGCAAGAGATCGGAACAGTCCACACCCATTTGAGGATTGGCGATGAGCCCCTGCAAGGCACGATCGATGTCGTCGAGATAGCGGTCTGCCAGCGCCTCAACCCACTGTCGGTATGTCTCGACCCAGATTTCGACGAGGTCGGATTTTGCCGCCTGGGAGTGATGGATCTTACGCATCAGAAGCGCCGAAGCGGCTCCGCGCCTTGCGCTTGATTTCATCCATATCGAGCGGACCGGCATCGCCGGATTGTTTGCCCTCCATCAGCGCAACGCGAAGCCGCGCCCGCTGACCTTCCTGCTCCTCCATAAGACGCAAGGAAGCACGGATCAGCTCGCTGGTTGACCCGTAGCGCCCCTCCTTCAGCATCAGGGTGATGAATTCGTCCCAATGGGGGCCAAGTGTGACGCTTGTGCTTGCCATGCTCACCTCCGGAATATGCATGAATAAGATATATGAGTATTGCGCGCGTTTCAACTCGGGGGCGGGCTTGCGCCCTGCTCGGCGCCGGCAGGTTTGTGCAGCTCTCGCAAAGTCAGGTAATCTACAACCGCCCTCGCCTCGGACAGGCAGTCCAGCTCATAGTGCCCGACGAACCCCCAACAGGCGTCGACCTCCTCGCCGTCCTGCTCAATGACATAGCCATAGACCCGGCCGCCAAGATAGGCATCGTAGCTGACGATTTCGCTGCAGAGGATGTCTTTTGCCTTTGCGCGCAGAGCCTTGGTGACGCGCTTCGCGCCGAACTCCTCCCGGACCGCCTCAAGCGTCACATAGACATAGCCAACCTGGCTGGAATCCCATGGGCAGTGGAACCCGATGGTGTTCATCGCGAGACCGGAATGGTCATAGAGAAACACGGGCAGAAGGACGGCGTTACGCTCGGCGCGTTCCTGGAGGCGATCCATCGAGAGCTCACGCTGCTCCGAGATGCCGGCGAGATCGCGCAAGAACGCCTCGGGGCTGTCGAAGGAGTGGCTGTCACCCAAGCGGTATCGGCGGTGCCAACAAATCAACGTGCCAAGATTGGACCACTCCCGCGGACTCTCAGCGTCGGGGTCGTGGTAGATCTTGATGGTATGGCCTTGGTAGGTCTCCTCGTAGACAGGGTCTTGCATGTCGTTATCCTTTCTTGAAGCGAAGACGACCCGCCAGGTCGATATGGGCGCAGGCGGGTCGATCTGGATGAGAAGAGTTTGTTGGTGAGGCCGCCACCCGGCGGATCAAGCGGCGGCGCGGTTCTGGCGGTGCTGAACGTGCTCGACCGAGACTTTCAGAAGCCAATCCTCGAAACCGAGAATGGTCTGGCGATTGGAGACCGCCTCGATCCAAGCCGAGCGCGGATCGCTGCCGATCTGCGTCGGGTCGTTGTCGATCCGACCATTGGCCATCCACGGTTCGGGTTGTATGCGTCCGAGCCAATCCGCCAGCGACGGGATGCGCCCCTGGCAGTCTTCGCGCACATGCTGCTCGCCGATCCAGCGGATCGGGACGACCCGGCCCGCACTGTTGGTCAGGCTGCACCCAAACCGCCGCTCGGCCTCGAAGATCCCCAAGGTATGATGCCGGTGCGCACGATGGGTGAAGACCGCGAGGTGTTCCTTGGATGAGTCAAACCAGTCATGCACGAACTGATAGTCATCTGGAACGCCGCCGAACTTCCGGGCCGAGCCTTCTGCGTGATGGAGGGGATGTGCCATGTCAGAGCCCCTCGTGTTTGGTGGTGCTGGTCTCAATATAGCGGTTCGAGTGGCTGACATCGATCTTGTCCGCCTCGAGTGCCCAGGTCAGCTTGCCATAGCCGCCCTCGTTGTTCTCGAAGCCGGGGCTCAGCGCATAGGCGAAGTCCCAACCAAAGTCTTCGACCCGGCGCCGCAGCTCTTCCGTCAGGGTGATCGTGTCAGGTCTCACGACGACATCCTCGACATTGCCGGAATCGCCGTAGCCTTCATATTGCACCTCGATGCTTGTCACACCGAGGGCACGCTGCTCGGTGAGAAGTGCCGCGCGGGTCTCGACCCGCTGCTCGGCAGCACGTCTCTGGGATTCGAGCATCTGAGCGTAGAAATCAGTCTCATGCGTCATGTCTTTTGTCCTTTGGAATTGAGGAGAGGGGGAGGGCGACCGTTTGGCGAGGCCGCCCGGAGGTTTCCTGTTGGTGGCTTCAGGCCGCAGCGTCGCCGCGTTTCTCAACCGTCCGATCAACCAGGTTGAAATAGAGGTTCTCGGTCGCGCGCTTGAACCCAGGCGGTTTGCGCGGGGCGAGGCAGCGCACCGAAGCGCTGCAGCTTTCGCCATGCTCCATGGCGAACTGCGTCACCTTGTCGATGAGGTCATCCATGCCCGCGGCCTGGATGCGCTTTTCGGGGTAGCTCCCCAGCATCTGGAACTGGGTAACAACGAAGGCGCCATCGCGATGCGCGGGGTAGAGGGTGATCTGGTAGTCGAGTGTCTTGGCCATCTCTGGTCTCCTGCGGCGGGCGGGGCGCAACCATCGCGCCCCTTGGAACCCGCCAGCCCGAAAGGACCGCCCTTTGTGCAAGGGCGGTCCAGGGCGGCGATTGGGGGTGGTGGGCGTCAGTACTCCGACGGGAGAAGCAGGGTCAGCACGCGACGCGTCTGTTTCGGGTCGGAAGGCTCAGGCGAGCCGTACTGATAATCGACGTCGTACAAGTCGATCTTGAACCAAACCTTCGTGCCATTGAATTCGATGACCCCCATCTCGTGCAATCCCTGCGGGTCACTGTCGGCATTGAAACCGTCAAACGCGGCAACACGGCGGGTGAGATCCAGTTGGGCGTCGGGCCCAAGCGCCGCGACGCCACGCGTCATCACGAACTGGCCCTACGGGGCATCGGCGACAGGCGTATTGCCAGATATGGAACGCCGAAACGTGTCATTCTGGGAGGCAATGAGTGCGGCTTCCTTGACGGGATCGAGATCGAGTGTGGTGGTCATGGGATATCTCCGGGACGGGCCAGCCGATCCGATATCGGCTGTAGGCAACCCGCCAGCCGGAAAGGGCCGCCCTCGATGTGAGGACGGCCCAAAGTTCATGTAGTAATCAGACCGATGTTTGCTTCGTCAGGCTGCATATTCGCTGAGGAAGGCGGGCAAGGACGATGGTTCATCACTCTCCGCCCCGGCCAGAGCGTCTGCGGCGGGCACGTCTCCTTCCTCGACCTCGGGCGCATCGCTAATCTTTTTGGCGTCGGTCTCCGTCGCATCGGCAAACACCATCCCCTCGGGCAGCCAGCGCGTCGTCCTTGCGACCGTGGCGGCGTCAAAACCTTCCGTCTCGCTGGCCGTTTCCGCGAAAGCCCGCTCCATGGCCGCGGCGAGATCGCCCTTACGCTCGCGATTGCGATCCTCGGCATAGTCGTCACCGATCAGTTTGCGCGCCGTGGCCACTGCATGGCCCTTGTTGACCCGACCCCAGTAGTTCTGCGAGGTCGGGCGCCAGCAGGCCGCCACATCGACGTCAAGCCTCGCGCCGATCTCCTCGACGATCGCGGAGGGGCGATTGTCGGAGGAGAGCTGCGGTTTGACCGCCAGACCCGTTGCCCAAGCGAAAAGCGCCTGCTTGTCGGCAATGGGCAGCGCCGACATGGCCCGGAAGTCCTCGGGTTTCTCCAGCTTCATCCAGTCGGTGGCGAGATCCTGTTCCAGCGCTTCGAGCATCTTCTGGGCGACAGTTTCTGCATGCAGCACCTCGCGGTTTTGCGCCTGGAAGGGTCGGATCGAGATGTCGAGCGCTTCATTGTTGTAGGACCGTCCCAGAGCCTGCTCGCAGAGCGCGTAGAGCATCGCATCGAACGCCACCTCGAAATCCGCTGCCAGATGCGCCCGAAGGATATGCTGACGCGTCGCGCGAAGATCGTCGGCGAGGCTTGCCGAAATCCCATCCGCCTTGCGCAAGGTCGCAGCCGGGTCGGAAGTTGGCATCGGCGTCGAGGAGGTCGGCGGCGTCACCTGCGGACGGGCAGGGGATGGGCCGCCATCCGCATCTGCGGTGGTCTCGTCAGGTTCGGGCGCAGCAGGAATATCCTCCGGTCGCACGAGGCCTTTCTCGACGCGCAACGCCCCGTCATGACCGATGGTCAGAACCACGCCGGCGATAGCGCGATCTTCGTCTGCGTAAGGTTGCCGTTCGCGCTGAAGGGCCTCGATCTCGCGCAGGCGCGGCTCGATGGCGTAATATTCTTCCGTCTCCGCGTCGGTCCAGTCTTCACCGTCATTCTGCGCCGCCAGTTCTTCCTCGCGCGCGATGAGGCGTTCCTCTTCGGCGAGCAGGTCCTGATCGGGGTCGATATCCTGCGGATAGACCCGCCCGAAACTGCGAAACGCGCCGTAGTCCACCGAGAGATGCACCTCGACCCATTTCCAAGCCGCCTCGAAGGGTTTGGCCGCGGACTGCAGCTTCTCGATGGCGAGACGCTCGAGGAGCTCGGGGTTTTCCATATGGGCGCTGGCACGATCGTCGAAGAGATCGCGGAGCAGCACCCCGCCCGCCGCCTCATACGCCTCGATGCCGACAAATCGACCAAGTGCCGAGTTCGCCGAATGCCCGGTCTCGGTCAGCTGACGTTTGATGCTCTGCGGATGGATGTGATAGCCGCCCCTCACGGCGTTCCAGACCGCGAGCTGGCGGTCATGGTCGTCGGTCAGCGTGAAGGCCATCACACATTCGAGGGTCAGTTCGCCCGCGCGGAACTGTTCGATGATCTCGGGGGCGACACGGGCGAGTTTGAGGCGGCGACGTACCAGGTCAACCGAAACGCCGAACTTCAGCGCAATCTCGTCCTCGCTGCGGCCTTCGGCGATCATCTTGTCGAAGGCTTCGAACTGGTCTGCCGGGTGCATCGCCGCGCGCTGGAGGTTTTCTGTGGCAGAGGTGAGGATGGCATCGCTCTCATCTTCAACGAGGCAGGGCACCGGGTGGTCTGCGGGGATCACACCGCCTTCGGCGAGCTGCTTCAGCGCCTTGAGGCGGCGTCCGCCCGCATCGACGGCAAAACGTGTCTCAGACAGCGCATGAACCACCAGGTTCTGTTTGATGCCGGTCTCGCGGATGCTTGCGAGAAGTTCTGCGTCATCATTGGCACTGGCTGCGACCTTGCGGACATTTAGAGGGCTCGGCTCCAGTTGATCGAGCGGGATCATCCGGATGTCGGCGGCGCCGTCAGGCGCGGTCGATCCGGCAGTTTCGGTCTTCTTTGAGGTGGTGGGTTTCGGTCGGGTTGTGGTCTTCGCCATGGTAAGGATCCTCGTTGCGCCGGACCCGGATGAGGCTCTCTCTATCCTTTCAAGCCCGGCACCCGGGCTTCCCTTTCTCTGGCTCTACCTGCCAGAGAAAAATGTGCTTATCTAGCGACTGGCCCACACGCCCGAGACTGATGCAAAAGCTAATGGGTGCGACCTCTCTATCGAAATCACCCGCGAGACACCGGGTTATCAGGTCAAGACTTTCGGCATCGTGCCGGCTCTAACCTGACCCGCCGCGTCACGCCTCGAGATCTCAGTGAATACGCTCCAGTCCCGATCCGACCAGCCATTTTCAACGGCGGCCTCCATCTTGCCGATGATGACCGACGCATAGTCGAGTGAGCCACAGGTTGCGTCGGAGGCAGCTTTCATGAGCTTCACATCTTTCAGCCCGCCGGAGAGCTCGAAACCGACCCCGGTTGTGTACGCCCGCTCACCGATCTTGTCGGCATACATCTTGAGAGTGGGGTTGGCAAAGCTTGCGTTAAACATACGCGCGTAGAGGTCCCGCTCGATGCCTACGGCGTCGCCGTAAGCGTAGATTTGGCCCATTAATTCCATATTGGCGACGGCGAAATAGTTGAACGACAGCTTGGCGAAATTGGCGAGACCCGGATCCTCGCCGAGCACCATCGTGGTGCTGGAATAGGCCGCGCAAACCGGCTTGCAGCGTGCCACGGCACCGGTGTCGCCCGCCACCAACGAGATGAGCTCACCGGCCTCGGCCACGTCCGGCCGACCGACCACGGCGCCGGAGACGAAATGGCTTCCGTGCGCGCGGTGCAGCTCGGCCAATTCCTTGGCAAGTTCGGGCGAGATCGTCGTGGCGCAGAGGTGGATGCCCCCGGGCGCCAGGCCTGCAAGGATCCCGTCCGGGGCGGTCACGATGTTGCGCACCGAGGCGTCGTCCATCAAACTGGTCACCACGATGTTAGCCTGCGTCGCCGCATCGCGCGGGCTGGCAGCCAGGCGCGCACCGCGATCAATGAATGGTTGCGCCTTTGCTGCCGTGCGGTTGTAGACCACCAGCGGGAAACCGGCACTCTGAATATTTACAGCCAACCCAGCTCCCATTTTGCCAAGGCCGATAACCGCCACAGCTTCGCTTCCGGTCGGGGCGAGGGCCGGCCCTTTCATCGCTTGGATTACCCCGGCGAACCATTGCGCCACCATCGGGTCGCCGACGATGGTCAGGTCGCCGCGTTCGAGAGCGCCAGCCACCGCTTGCGGGTCGCGGGAGGTCATCGCCTGGAACGCCGTGTCGGCGTCTTTCCAGACCAAGGTCGCGTCCGCGCCGCCGTGCCCGCCGGACTTCGTCAAGACCCGACCGTCACCAAAAACGAACAGCCGGCCCTCCCGCTGATCCGCAGTCCGGATTCGGACCGACGCGGAGCGCGACCGGAGCCGGTCACGAACCTGTGGATTGCTCCTACCGGTGGCTCGCAGTTTCAAAGATAATCCGAACAGGAGAAGGGACAGTTTCATGGGGAATTCCTTTCAAACTTGATTCCGAAGTTCTGTCCGATAAAATATGAATAATCCTCAGATTCCCAAACTCGCTTTTAACCGGCCGGCGGCGCAACGGAGATCGCGATGCAAGCAATGGATTCATATAGAAAATTTCCGAAACAAGCGCGCGCGAAAGCAACTGTCGATGCGATTCTGGAAGCCGCTGCTCGGATTTTGCAGGCCGACGGTGCTGTGGCCGCGAACACCAACGCGATCGCCCGGATCGCCGGGGTGAGCATCGGTACGCTCTATCAGTACTTCCCCGACAAGAACGCGATCCTAATCGCGCTTGCGCGCCAGGAACTGGCCCTCACGGGCAAGGCCGTGAGCGCACGCATGGTTGGCACAACACAGCCAGCCGAGCTGGTCGACCCGCTGCGCGAAAGCATCCGAGCGCTGATCCAGGGGTTCCAGGGACGACTGCGCACCCGAAAGGCGCTCATTGAGGCCCTGATCGCTAACGGCCTGACCGACGAACTGACGCGCCCAGTCGATTTGGCCATGGGCGAAATCCTGACCAACCGACCGCAGTCCGCCGCTGGTGCGCAGGAATTGCGACCCGTGACAGTCTACGTTTTGACACGCGCCATCGTCGGCGCCATCCGCTCCGCAGTGATGGAAGAGTCCCCCCATCTCGGAACTCAGGAATTCGAAGACGAACTGGTGAGATTGGCGCATGGCCTGCTTGGGTACTGAAGGGCTCCGATGCTGAAGTCACCTCGGCTGCATCGACAAGCTAACATGTGACCACAAAGGTTCCTATATTGGTGCGGTCATGCAATTTGTTCAAATGCTTGACGCTATATTTCTTCTGCCATTAGTGTGCCCAACGCTCCACTCTACGCGCGCGAAATCCCTTCACCCGGCTTGCCAGTTGTCGGAGAAGCTTTCTGCCCGGTGGATGGCTCTGTTGCACACATAGACTGAACGCCGCGGTTCCCTTTTCCCGAGACGGACTTCTCCCACTGCTTTCGTGACGGGTATGCCGAGCGCGGTGTAGCCGTTCAGGACGGCGATGAGGACCTGAGATTCGGCGACCTGTCGGTCGAAATTCCGCGCCAAGAGCCGCTGACCCAGCAGCATGACACAATACATCTTTGTTTCGATGCGGCTTCGGTGGTGGTGTCCGCTCCATCATCGCCACAGGGCACGGCCGAAGTATTTTAATGCCCACAGGGCATCGTTTCGGGCGACCGTGTTTGCGGGAGTTCCGTTCGCCTTCTCCCTCGACCTTTATGCCGGTTCTATCGATCAGCAGTCACAACGGACCCTTGGAGCCGAGATACGGGATGTTTACGGCCAGCGTCTTCGGCCGGAGCCACAACATGCTGACGTCGGGCCCCGCGGATCGTTCAATCGGTCGGTTGCGCAGCAAAGTAGCGCGTCACTCAAATAATGTGACGAACGTCAAACTTTCAACATCAACCAGTCCCAGATTGACGAGGTATTCCTTGGTTCAACGGTTCAATCAACGTCACGCACTTCAGCCTCGGGAGCAAAATTTCTCGATGCAGCACGGACTATCCATTTTCACTCATTTTCACGGTTGAGCCGGGGATCAGTTTAAAACCAACATCATGTGAACGCCGCAGCGGCTCCCCGTTTATCTGCGAAAGAACCATCTCGGCTGCAATCTGGCCGATCCTAAGATGTGGGACGGCGATGGAGGTCAGCCGGTAGGGTTGGATCGAGGCTATTGGCAGATCACCCCAACCGGCGATTCCGATATCATCGGGGATCGAAAGGCCGCGTTTTTGACAATACTGCAACCCGCCAACCGCCATGTTGTCATTCTGGAAAAAGATCACTTCAATCCCATCGTGGGCGGCCAAAAGTTGTTCAGTACCATAGAACCCTGTGTAGAACCCCGGCGCATCCTTGAGCAGAAGTTGCTTTTCAAGTGATCCGCCAGAATCCGAAATGACCTTTGCGAAGCCCGATAGGCGTGTACTTGCGGCATTTGCCGTATCATGGGATGTCCCGACATAGCCGAATTTGGAATAACCCAGCCCGATCAAGTATCGGCCCATTGCATATCCGCTGTCAAAATGGTTCAGACCGACAGACATATCGAGGGGGCCAGTATTTACATCCCAAATCTCGACGACGGGAATGCCCGCACCGCGAATTAGTTGAATTGATTTCGGTGTGTGCGAGCGACCAGTAATAATCAAGCCCGCAGGTTGCCAAGACAGAACAGTTTCCAACCAGCGCTCTTCTTGAATCAAAGCGTGGTCCGTCATCCCCAACACGGTCTGGTGTCCAAAAGCCCCTAGCTTGCGGTCGATTCCCTCAAGAACCTGCGTAAAGATTTCATTTCCGAGCTCAGGAATGGATACACCAACAAAAGTCGACTTTTGGTCGCCCGCAAAAACTGTGGCAAGGCGATTCGGGACGTAGCCAAGTCGGTCGACTTCAGCCATGACTTTGGCACGAGTCTCTTCTGAGTACCCGCCCTCATCCCGCAAAACCCGACTCGCCGTCATCTTGGAGACGCCAGCGGCCTTTGCGACTTGAGCCATACTTATCTTATTGTTGTTAATTACTTTTTCCTTACTCTTGCTCATCTCATTGCGGCTTACGTTACGGGTAACTCTTTTTTGTTGACAGCTGCTGTAATCAGGAGAATGCTAAACGAACGTTACGGGTAACTCAACGAAGATGTTGAGGAGCATCGGGTTACCTGACCACCTGGGAGGATCTCGCGTGACCAGCGCAATGCAGAACAATCTGTTTTTTGACCGTATTCAAAAGCACTTCGGCGGCACCTATGCGCTGCGCGACGTTTCCTTGAACATTGAACGTGGCGAGATCGTCGCTTTGCTCGGTGAAAACGGTGCGGGTAAGTCAACCCTGATCAAGATCCTCGGTGGCATCCATAAGCCGGACGAAGGTCGGATCTTGATTGACGGCAACCCTTACGAACATCGCCCCGGTGGGTTTGGTGGGCGTCAGTCAGTGGCCTTCATTCACCAAGATCTTGGCATGATCGAATGGATGACGGTTGCCGAAAATATTGCGCTGGCGTTGGGCTATTCCCGCAAGGGCGGGCTGATCAGCTGGGGCTCGGTAGAAGAGTTCGCGCATCAAGCTTTGGACAAAGTGGGTTGTGACATTGATCCGACGACGCGGGTTCAGGACTTGTCGCGGACCGAGAAATCTCTGGTCGCAATTGCACGTGCCTTAGCTGTGGATTGTGACTTCCTTGTTTTAGACGAACCAACAGCCTCTCTGCCAGCCGATGAAGTCGAACGCCTGTTTGAAGCGCTGCGTCCGCTGAAAGAGCAGGGCGTGGGAATGATCTATGTATCCCACCGTTTAGACGAAATTTTCCAAATTGCGGATCGCGTCGCAGTTCTACGAGATGGTGAATTGGTGGGCATGCGCGCCATTCGCCACACCACGCCGGAAGAGTTAGTTTACATGATTGTGGGTCGCAAGACGCGACAGGTTCTTAAACCAAAGGCCGCTCCAGGCGACGCTATTTTGAGCGTGCGCAATCTTCAGGTGGATGCCGCGGGACCGGTAGACTTCAGTCTGCACCGGAATGAGATAATTGGCCTTGTGGGTCTGCGCGGAGCAGGGCACGAGCATGTGTCGCGGGCGCTCTTTGGATGTGAACCCTTTTCGGGCTCAGTCGCAGTCAATGGACGCGCGCCAAATCTGAAATCTCCACAGGCCGCGCTGCAATCGGGAATCGGGCTCGTTGCGCGGGATCGCACTGCGGAGTCCGTTGCGATGTCGCTGTCCATTCGTGAAAACACCTTCCTAAACCCAGCCGCAGTTGGTCGAAAGCCGTTTTCTTTCATGAGACCGCGAGATGAGACCGCTTTGGCTGAACATATCGGCCGCAAGGTCGCACTGTCACCGAATGATCAATCCATGTCGATTGAGAGCCTGTCAGGTGGCAACCAGCAAAAGGTGGTGATCGGCCGCTGGCTTGAAACCAAACGCGAATTGTTGATCTGCGAAGATCCGACCGCAGGCGTGGATGTGGGGGCGAAAGCTGAAATCTATGCGCTTTTGAACACTGCCGTTGAGGATGGTGTGGGAATTGTTGTGGTGTCCACCGACTTTGAAGAAGTAGCCGCAATTTGTCACCGCGCAATCGTTTTCAGCCAAGGCAAAATTGCCGGCGAACTCACTGGAACCGAATTGACAACTGAAAACCTAATCCAGGTCGCATCCGCGTCCAACGTGGCGACTTACTGAGGAACCACTATGCAATCGCTTGAATCCAACGCCCTTGAACCAACCAAAGCAGAGTTGAAAAACGCCAGCTCCCGGACAAGACTCCTGCGTCTGCTGCCTGTCTACGGTTTGGTCATCCTGACAGCGCTCTTGATCCTGCTATTCTCGATCCTGCTGCCGAACACATTCCCGACCGTGTTGAACCTGCGGGCGATCATCTCGGACAAGGCTATCATCGCCTTACTCTCCCTCGGGGCGATGATCCCAATGGCCGCCGGTCGGATCGACCTGACCGTCGGCTATGGGATCGTATTGTGGCATATTTTGGCGATCTCGATGCAGACAATCTATGGCCTGCCTTGGCCGATGGCTGTGGCAATTGTGCTTGTTTTGGGTCTACTCACTGGCTTCCTGAACGGTCTTTTAGTTGAAATCGCGCAGATCGACAGTTTCATCGCAACATTGGGCACGGGCACTGTGCTTTATGCTCTGGCTCTGTGGCACACCGGTGGCCGTCAGATGGTGGGCGCATTGCCCGATAGCTTTTATGCGATCAACGGCACTTTTGTGTTTGGCCTGCCGATCACCGGTTACTACGTGCTAGGGGTCACGTTCGCCATGTGGCTGATCCTGGAATACACGCCGATTGGTCGCTACCTGTACGCAATTGGCGCCAATCAACGAGCCGCGCAGCTGAACGGTATTCCGACCCGGAAATTCGTAATCGGCGCTTTTATGTCCTCTGGTTTCATCACGGCCTTTGCAGGTGTGCTTCTGGCATCGAAACTGCGTATTGGTCAGGCCTCGGTGGGACTGGAGTTTCTGCTGCCTGCACTCGTTGGAGCTTTTCTGGGTTCAACAACCATAAAGCCAGGCCGCGTGAATGTGTGGGGCACTATCGTTGGTGTTGCCATCCTCGCTGTGGGCATCTCGGGTATTCAGCAATTCGGAGGATCCTTCTGGGTCGAACCGATGTTTAACGGTGTAACCTTGCTAATCGCGATCGGCATTGCGGGTTACGCCCAACGGCGCAAAGGCGCCAAGAAGTGAGCCCAGCATACGGAGGAGATTATGCTTAAACGTTCCCTAATGGCGGTTTCTACTGCCGCCCTTCTTTCCGGTATGGGTGTACCGGTTTTCGCGGAAACACCTTTTGACGGCCCAACAGCAGGTCCAGCCGCAGCGGAAGGCAAATCTATTGTCGTCGTTGCAGGGGACCTAAAAAACGGTGGCATCCTCGGTGTAACCAACGGCGTGGAGGAAGCCGCTGAGACCATCGGCTGGGATCTGCGAGTTCTAGATGGTGCTGGCTCGATCCAAGGTCGTACTGCGGCCATCGGTCAGGCGGTAGCGCTGAACCCAGCTGGGATCATAATCAACGGTTTTGACGCTATCGAGCAGCAGGCGGCGCTGGAAGGCGTTACCGGTGCAGGTATCCCAATCGTGGCCTGGCACTCCGGGCCAAAAATCGGCTGTGATGCTCCGGGCGGCATTTTCGCAAATGTCTCGACGGATGCAATGACCGTTTCCGAAGTGGCCGCCGAATGGGCGATCAAAGACGCCGGTGATGGGGCAGTAGGAGCAATCATCTTCACCGACAGCACCTATCAAATTGCGATCGATAAAGCGGACCGTATTAAAGAGACCATCGAAAGAATGGGCGGCACGGTTCTGGAGTATGTCGATACTCCCATCGCTGACACGTCTTCCCGTATGGGTCCTTTGACCACCAACCTACTGCAAAAGTACGGCGATCAGTGGACACATGCTCTAGCGATCAACGATCTCTATTTCGACTTCATGGGCCCAGCTTTGGCCGCTGTTGGCATTAGCAGCGCCGATGGCCCTCAAGCGGGTTCTGCCGGTGACGGTTCTGAAGCGGCCTTCCAGCGTATTCGCACGGGCAACTACCAGACCATCACAGTGGCAGAACCACTGAACCTGCAAGGCTGGCAGTTGGTTGATGAGCTTAACCGCGCAATCCAAGGTGAGGCATGCTCTGGCTACATCACGTCCCCGGCCTTGGTGACCCAAGAAGGTCTCGCCAATCTGGGTGATAGTAACCAATTCGATCCTGACAGCCCATACCGTCAGGCCTATTCAGCGATTTGGGGAAAATAAACCTCAACCTCTAGGTGGTTTCCCAGACCTCTTCTGCGAGGGTGTGCTAACCGGCCCGAAGCAGAATTTGAGCAGTCGAAGCACGATCGGCCCTCCACAAACCAAGAAACTACGATGAAGTTTGGGATTGACGCTACAAAATGTGACCGGTAACTTGTGACCGGTCACATTTCTAGATTGAATAGGAGTTCGCTGTGCCACAGTCCATGATGCTCATTGAAAAATGCAGTCACAGTGTCAGCTGGTACGATATTGAGACCGGCGCGCTGCAAGGGCGCCTGGGGCTTCCTGAATATCCTCATGAGTTTGTCGTCGATGACGACTTTCATTTCGCATACGTCGGCCATTACGGCGTGATAAACTCGGGTGCCGAGGGCACAGATGGTCGTTCGGTCGTCGTGATCGATATCCGTAAACAGGACATCGTCCACACCTACGATCTAGGCGAGCATGCCCGCCCACACGGAATAGGCTTGGACCAAGCAGGAAGACTATATGTTTTATCCGAGTGGTCAGGGCATTTGTTGGTCAAAGAGAACCCGCGCGCCTTCGATCAGGGATGGGACCACATCACGCCGGTGGGCGGTGACAAACCGCACCTCTTTGCTCTGACGCGGGATGGACGAACAGCCTATTCGATGAACCTGAACTCAGGGGACGTCACTGTATTTGATCCATATGACGCCTCTGTTTCGCCAAAATCGATCAAGACAGGAAACAAGCCCGAAGGTCGCTGCCTACGCGAAGATGCTGGAATTCTTTACACGTCGCAACGGATTTCGAACACCGTTGCGGTCATCGACACCGCGACATTGGCGGTCAAACGCACCTTTACAACTCCAAACGACCCATGCCGCATTTACTATGACTCGAGGCGCAACCGGCTGGTGACAATGAACCATCACGGGGGTTCATTCAGCGTTTTTGACGAAGCCAGTGGTGAGATGCTGCACGAGCAAAAAACGCCTGCCAACCCCCTCGCACTGTGCATCGATGACGAAGCATCTTTCGCGTACATCGCAATCGACTGTGAACAGGTGCAGCGGTTCAACCTCGACACATTCGAGGTCGTGCAGACCTTTGAGACCGGCAAAGAGCCAGACGTGATGGTCATCCTGCCGGACGGATTTTCTGAACATTGGGAGAACAAGTCGTGAGCAAGCCACGTATTGCGATTGTACCGGGCGATCCTTCGGGCATTGGGCCGGAATTGATTGCAAAATTAGTAAATGAAGAGGACATCCTTGACGGCGCACATGTCCTTTTGGTTGGCGACGGCCATTTGTGGCAACAGGGCGCGAAACAAGCGCACCTTGAGGTGCCTTTAAACGCGATTTCCGAGGGAGAGGTCACAAATCAATCCGGAATCTCCCATCTGGATCTAGACACGATTGATCCTGCTGACATCCAGATTGCCAAAGTCACGGTAGCCGGCGGAACTACGTCTTTGCGGTGCCTTGATAAGGCCCTGGACCTAGCCCAAGCAGGGCTTGTCGATGGCATTCTCTTTGGTCCCTTCAACAAGGCTGCTATGACGTCTGCTGGTTTGAACGCCGAAGACGAGCACAAGTACATGGCCCGCTACTTGGGCTATGTAGGTTACCATTCCGAAATTAACGTTCTCGATGCGTTGATGACCACACGTGTGACATCACACATCGGTCTAAAAGAAGTTGCCGAAAACATCTCGCAAGAGGGCATTTTGAAAGCTGTGAACCTTGCCAACGATACGCTGCGCAAGGCCGGGAAAACACGTCCAAGCATAGCGGTTGCGGCCCTGAATCCACACGCGGGCGACAACGGAAAATTTGGTCGTGAAGAGATTGAGACAATCGAGCCGGCTGTCAAAAAAGCACAGGAAAAGCAGATGGATGTGACAGGCCCTTGGCCGTCTGACACAGTTTTTCTTAAGGCGAAGCGCGGCGAAGTGGACGCCGTCGTGACCATGTATCACGACCAAGGCCAGATCGCGATCAAACTGATGGGATTTGAACGCGGTGTGACCGTTGCGGGCGGCTTGCCGATCCCGGTGGCAACACCGGCCCACGGAACCGCTTTTGACATCGCAGGACAGAACAAAGCCAACCTTGGCGCAACACGGCAGGCCTTTGACCTGCTGGTGCGCATGGCAAAAACACACCGCGCCGAACGTGACGCGATCTAAGGAGACGACATATGACCAAAATTAAGTCCGTCCGCACCCGTGTATGGAACTGGACCGGCCTAACCGTGCCACCAGCGGGCAATTTTTGCACCAACGCGTCAGACGTCCTTTGGGACAAGGGCGACGCAATGTCGTCATTCCGTTTTCACAACTGGCTCACCTGCGAAATTGAAACCGAAGATGGCACCGTCGGCATCGGGAACGCAGCACTCGCTCCGACTGTTGTCAAGAAAGCGATTGATGACTGGTTTGCGCCTATGGTCATCGGCGAAGACCCCTTTGACTACGCCTATCTTTGGGAAAAGATGTACCGCCGCTCTCATGCTTGGGGCCGCAAAGGAATCGGCATGACTGCGATTTCGGCTATCGACCTGGCGATATGGGATTTGATGGGCAAGCTGACCGGCAAACCGGTGTTCAAACTTCTTGGTGGACGAACAAAAGAGAAAATCCCAGTTTATTATTCCAAGCTTTATGCAGGCTCAATCGAGTCCATGCAGGCGGAAGCGGAAGAAGCCAAGAAAAACAACTACCAAGGCTATAAGATGCGCTTTGGTTGGGGCCCGAAAGACGGCATGGCCGGCATGCGCGAGAACCTGAAACGGGTGGAAGCCGTCCGTGAAGTCATCGGCTATGACGTGGACCTGATGCTGGAATGCTATCAGGGCTGGAATCTGGATTATACCAAACGCATGCTGCCGAAGCTGGCGAAATACGAGCCACGCTGGCTGGAAGAGCCAGTGATCGCGGATGATGTGGAAGGCTACCGTGAGCTCAACGCGATGAACATCGTTCCGATCTCTGGCGGGGAACACGAATTTAGCGTGATCGGCTGTAAGGACCTGATCGAGAAGAAAGCAGTGTCCGTTCTGCAGTATGACACCAACCGTGTGGGCGGCATCACGGCGGCGCAGAAGATCAATGCCATCGCTGAAGCCTTCCAGGTGCCGGTCATTCCGCACGCGGGTCAGATGCACAACTACCACCTGACCATGGCCAATGCGAACTGCATGATCAGCGAATACTTCCCTGTGCATGACGTCGAGGTCGGCAACGAGCTGTTCTACTACATTTTCGAAGGCGACCCTGATGCGGTTGATGGCTTCCTTGATCTGGATGACAACCTGCCGGGTCTGGGGATCACAATCAGCGACAAGCACCTCGAACACTTTGAGATCGAGGAATAATCATGTCTGTCTCTTACACAGGAATATGGCCGGTGGCGCCGACGCCGTTTAACGACGATGGCACGCTGGACCTTGAGGGCATGAAGCGGGTGCTGGACTGCCTGATCGATCAGGGGGCAGACGGGATCTGCATTCTGGCGAACTTCTCTGAACAGTTTTTGCTGTCAGATGCCGAGCGTGACGTCCTGACACGTCTGAGCATCGAACACATCGCAGGTCGCGTGCCGGTGATCGTCACGATCAGCCACTATGCGACGCAAATCGCGGTGGAGCGGGCGCAGTTCTGCAAAGATCTGGGGGCGGATATCGTGATGATGATGCCGCCGTACCATGGCGCGTTGTTGAAGGGCACGCCGCAGCAAAGCTTTGATCAGTTCAAAGCAGTTGGCGAGGTCGGTATTCCGATTATGGTGCAGGATGCCCCGCTTTCTGGTGTTGATCTGCCAGTGCCGCTTCTGGTGAAGATGGCGCAGGAAATCGACATGGTGAAACTGTTCAAAATCGAATGCCCACGGGCAGCCAACAAACTGCGCGCGCTGATTGCAGAAGGCGGGGGTGCCATTGAGGCTCCGTTTGATGGCGAAGAAGCGATTACGCTTTTGGCGGATCTGGATGCTGGCGCGACCGGCTCGATGACCTCTGGCATGATCGTGGATCAAATCAAACCGGTTCTGACGCATTACTATGCTGGCCGGATTGATGAGGCGACGGCAGCCTATGGCCGTGTTGCCATGGCGATCAACCACGAAAACCGTCAGTGCGGCTGGCAAAGCTGTAAAGCGGCGATGGTCGAAGGGGGCGTGATCAAATCTGAATTCTGCCGCCATCCGATTGAACCGCTGCACCCTGCGATCCGATCTCGACTGATCGACCTTTTAAAACCGCTGGACCCGCTGGTCCTTAATTGGGGTAAATAAATGATTTTTGGTAAAAACTTTATCGATGGCGCATGGGCTAGCTCTGATGAACGAATGATGTCGCCTGACCTTGAAGGGAAATCTTTTGCCCAAGCAACGGTCGAGCAGGTGGATCTGGCCTGTAAGGCCGCGCGTCGTGACTTTCGGGCATTCAGCAGGAAAACCCGCGCAGAACGCGCAGATTTTTTGCGCGAGATCGCAAAACAAATCGATATTCTAGGAGATGAAATCACCACAACAGGTATGGCCGAAACCGGTCTTCCTGAGGCACGCCTTGTGGGCGAACGTGGCCGCACAACCGGCCAGCTGCACATGTTTGCCGATTTGATCGAAGAAACAGGGTATCTCGATATCCGCAAAAACGGCGCCCTCCCTGATCGGACACCTCTCCCCCGTCCGGATCTGCGCCTGACGCACAAAGCCATCGGCCCAGTGGTCGTCTTTGGTGCGTCGAACTTCCCACTCGCCTTTTCAACAGCTGGTGGCGACACGGCATCTGCATTGGCGGCCGGCTGCCCCGTGATTGTGAAAGGCCATGGTGCTCACGCGGGCACAGCTGAACTGGTTGCGCAGGCGATTGCCAAAGCGATTGACCTGACAGGCATGCCAAGGGCAAGTTTCCAGATGCTGCAAGGCACTGGTTACAAAGTGGGGAGCACGTTGGTACAGCACCCTGAGATAACCGCTGTTGGCTTTACCGGCTCGCTTGCCGGAGGCCGTGCGCTCTATGATCTGTGCCACGCGCGTCCATCTCCCATCCCATTTTATGGCGAGCTTGGCTCAGTAAACCCAATGTTCTGTCTGCCGCTTGCCATGGAAAACCGCGCGGCTGAGATTGGCGCCGGCTGGGCCACATCACTGACCATGGGTGCGGGGCAATTCTGCACGAACCCTGGTGTTGCTGTGATGGTCAAAGGGGCGCCCGCGGACGCGCTTGAAACAGCCTGTGTTGCAGTGCTGAAAGAAATCGCCGAACAAAAAATGCTGACCGACGGCATTCATGAGGCTTTCGAAAAAGGAGTTAAGACCTTCAAAGAGCTGATGGTTGAAGTCGGCTCCTGCGGCACTGCCTTAGCCAAACGCTCAGCTTTGCCAGCGCTATTTAAGGTCTCAGCCAAAGAGTGGATGGCGAACCGCGAACTGCAGGAAGAAGTCTTTGGAGCCGCAGGTATCATAGTTCTCTGCGAAGATGTTGCCGAGATGGAAGCTTTGGCCGAAATTCTCGAAGGTCAGTTGACCACGACCTTGCACATGGATGAAGACGACACGCCCTTGGGCGCGCGGCTTCTGCCAATCCTAGAAGAAAAAGCAGGCCGTATTCTTGCAAATGGATTTCCAACCGGCGTCGAAGTAAGTTCTGCTATGATGCACGGCGGCCCCTATCCGGCCAGCACAGATGTTCGCGCAACTTCAATTGGTACATTGGCCATCGTGCGGTGGCTACGTCCGGTCAGCTACCAAAACATCCCGCAGGCCTTGCTGCCGAAGGAGCTCCAAGAGTAAATGATCTAATTGTGACCGGGAACAAACTGCCCTAATCTTCGAGAAAATTGGAGAACGACGATGGGCAGCAAAACTCCCGGTCACAAACCCGTTACGATGCGCGACGTTGCTAAGGCAGCAGGCGTATCCCGGATGACTGTCAGCCGCGCACTGAAAAAAGACAGTCCGATCACCAAAGAGACGCGTGAACACATCCTGAAAGTTGTCAAAGACATGAACTACGTCCCCGACCAAATGGCCGGGTCACTGACGACAAAGAAATCAGGTTTTGTGGGCGTTCTTCTACCCTCCCTGAACAACCTCCACTTTGCGCAAACTGTCCAGTCACTGACAGAAATTCTGGAGGAGCAGGGACTACAACTTCTACTAGGCTACACTGAGTACAAGCCTAATCGCGAAGAAAAAATTGTCGAAACAATGCTGCGGAGACGACCTGAAGCAATGGTTCTGTCTTATGACGGCCATACCAGAAGAACAGTTGAACTTTTGCGCGATGCGTCCATTCCTGTGATTGAGATCTGGGAGAAACCTACAGATCCGATTGAGCACACGGTAGGCTTCTCGAATGAGCAGGCGTCATACGATATGACTAAAGCGTTGATTGGGCGAGGCTTCAAAAACATCGTCTTCCTTGGTGAGAACGATGATGCCTGGACCCGAGGTGCCGCAAGGCGGACGGGCTTCAAGCGAGCAATGTTAGAATCGGGACGCGATCCTGAAGCAGAAATCCGGTTCGGCAAACCACCGTTATCAATTGAAAACGGCGCTGCCGCCACTGAGTTATTGCTGAAGATGTATCCGGATACAGACTGTATTTTCTGTGTTTCAGATATGGCGGCGTTTGGCGTGCAAAGCCGCTTGAAAGCGATGCATGTGCCCGTCCCAGATCAGATTTCGGTCGTCGGTTTTGGTAATTTTGAGGTATCACAATTTGCCTCACCTACCATCAGTACAGTTGTTGTGGATCCAACAGCCATCGGTCAGGCGACAGGCAGGTTAATTCTCGACCTACTTAGCCCAGGCCGGCATGCACCCGAATCAACGCAACACATCTCACTGCCACCGACGATAGAGTTCCGGGACAGTCTGAAAATCTTCTAAAAATATCCCAAATATCTGGTTTAGAACCTTTTATTTATCTTTGTGACCGGTCCCATTGATGCTATTGTGACCGGTAACAATGGAGGAAAAATGCCAAAAATTCAGCTGGACAACCTCGTAAAACGGTACGGGGACTTCGAGGTTCTTCATGGGATCAACCTCGAGATGGAAGAAAACGAGTTCACAGCGTTCGTCGGGCCGTCAGGCTGTGGAAAATCAACAACCCTGCGCATGATTGCTGGCCTGGAAACTGTATCAGATGGAGAGATTTACATCGACGGAAGGCCCGTCAGTGGGCTTGAACCAAAGGCGCGCGATCTGGCGATGGTATTCCAAGACTACGCGCTTTATCCGCATATGAACGTAGCGCAGAACATGTCCTTCGCGTTGCGCCTGCAAAAAGCGCCAAAGAATGAAATTAATGCGAAGGTGAACGCGGTAGCCGACATGCTTGGCCTCACCGGATTCTTGCATCGCAAACCGGGTGAACTATCAGGCGGCCAACGTCAGCGTGTCGCAATGGGCCGCGCTCTTACACGAGATAGCAGCACTTTCTTGTTTGACGAACCACTGTCCAATCTAGACGCAAAACTGCGTGGCCAGATGCGGGCAGAGCTAGCCCTGATGCGCCAACGGGTTCAGAAGAATATGATCTACGTCACACACGATCAGATTGAGGCCATGACTTTGGCAGATCGTATCGTTGTCATGCACGGCGGTTATATCCAACAGCAAGGCACCCCCGAAGAACTGTACAAGCGGCCCGTTAATAAATTTGTCGCAGGCTTCCTCGGGTCGCCACCGATGAACTTTCTGGATGCGGAACTGACAGAAAGTGACGGAAAACTCGTAGTCCGCGGCGCCGGCTTCAACATCGCTCTCCCGGAATCTCGCCGACAGTCATTACCCGCCAATGCGAAAGGTCCGGTCACCATTGGAATTCGCCCAGCTGATCTGACTTATGGATCCCATGCGGCCGCGGATCAAAGCTTCGATCTTCAGGTGGTCGTGTCTGAATACATCGGCGCACAGTCAGTGCTGATCTGCGATTGTGCAGGTCAGAGGGTCGAAGTGGAGCTTAAGTCTGACACCCCAATCGCGCTCGGCGAAAAGCTGCGCTTTGAGATTAATACAGACGCCATTCATCTTTTCAGTCGCGAAACGGACATCGCCCTTTAAGCGACACAATCAGCAGTGGAGGAGTATATGCTGAACTATCTTAAAAAAGCAGGTGCGGGGGTTGTAGCCTTTACAATGACCGCAACGCTGGCCATGGCAAACCCTTACGAAGAATACGCGGGTGAAACCCTCGTCGTGAACTTCCCAGCCCACCCGCACTTTGATGCGGTCATGAAGGTTCTACCTGAATTTACCAAAGAAACCGGCATCCGGGTCGAAGTCGACCAGCTTCAGTATCTGAAAATGCGCGAAAAGCAAACTCTGGAGTTGACCAAGAATAAGGGTGACTATGACCTGATCGCTTATGTGGTTTTCTCGAAAGCAGACTATGTTTTTGCTGATCAATTGGAGAACCTGGCCAAGTATTTTATGAATCCCAAACTGGCCGACCCAAACTACGATGCGGATGACCTAATTGACGGGTATGTTGCCAACATCGGTATTGCTGGCGGTCACAAAGGCTATCTACCCGGTCCGACTGGTTCATTGTTTGGCATCCCATTCGGCTCTGAGACCTCGATCTTGGGCTACCGAAAGGATATTTTTGAAAAGCACGGCCTAGAAGTTCCGACCAATTATGACGAACTTCTGGAAGTCGCTTGCAAGATTCCCGAGCTAGAGCCGGGCATGGGTGGCCTGGCCTCGCGTGCGGCTTCTGGCCACCACGCCAGCCACGCCTTCTTGTTGCACCTTGCTCCGTTGGGAGGTCGCATCTTCGACGACAAATGGAATCCGACGGTTAACGATGCAGCAGGTGTAAAAGCTGCCGAAACTCTAAAAACTATCGTTGGCTGTGGCGCAGAAGGTGCGGAAACCTTTGGCTTTGCCGAAGCGGGGGCCTCATTTCTACAAGGCAACTCAGCGATGTATCTAGACTCCACCGTTTTCGCCGGTCAGGTCAACGATCCAGAAAAGTCGAAAGTCGTCGGAAAGGTCGGATGGGCCCCGCATCCAGTGGGTACGCGGGCTGGATCCCAGACCGGCGGCTTTGGCATCGGTATTCCAGCCAATGCGCCAAACAAAGAAGCGGCATTCCTTCTGATGCAGTGGCTGACCAGCAAAGAAGCCGACAAAATGATTGCTATTGCAGGTGGAAATCCATCGCGGTTTTCCACTCACCGAGACGCAGACGTGCTTGCGGTTTACCCGCATCTCGAGGTTTTTGGAGAAGCGCTTAAAAATGCCGACCCCGACTGGCGTCCGATTATCCCTGTCTGGGGTAAGATCAACGCGGACCTTGGAACTACCCTTTCCAAAGTTCTGACTGAAGGTGCGGACATCCAAGAAGCGCTGGATGGCGTCGCTGAACGTGCTCGCAGCGTCATGGATGACGCTGGCTACTACACCTGGAACTAAGTCCCTCCTGAGGCGTCGTGCCAAATCTTTCGCGCGGCGCCTCCACAAAATACACTCCAAAAACTGAAGGGCCTCGAACATGAGCGCTGTCGCAAAAGCCAATAGGCTCACCCCTTATATATTTCTTGCTCCAGCCGGCATCGTGTTGATCTTTGCACTGCTATACCCAATCGGATATATGGTTTATGCCAGCTTTCTTGATTGGAGCCCGAGCCAGCGCATCGGTCAGGCCGACTTCGTCGGAATGCGAAACTACGCCAACCTGTTGACTGACGCAGCATTCCTGGAAAGCTTCTGGGTCACTATCAAGTTCGCTGCCGTGGTTGTGACGCTTGAAATGATTATCGGCGTTGGCCTTGCCTTACTACTAGACCGCAACATCAAAGGTATGTCGCTTCTGCGCACGATCTTTATCCTGCCTATGATGATCGCTCCGATCGTTGTAGGCCTGATGTGGCGTTACATGTACCACCCCACTGTGGGAATCTTTAACCGCACACTCAAAAACATCGGCTTCGAAGAAGGTATCCCTTGGCTGTCGGACAGCACCTGGTCCTTTGTGGCCGTGGTCATTGCAGACGTTTGGCAGTGGACTCCATTCATCTTCATTCTTGCGCTTGCTGCCATGCAGTCGCTGCCTCGTTCGGCGCTGGAAGCCGCGGAAATTGACGGCGCGTCCGAATGGCAAAAAATCGTGCTGATCAAGATTCCCTTGATGATGCCGGTTTTGATTGTGACCTTACTGCTGCGCCTGATCGATGCATTCAAAGTTCTCGAAGTGATATTGGTGCTCACCAACGGCGGACCAGGTTTGTCGACAGAGATCGTCGCATTGCGCATTTTCCGCACCGCCCAAGAATTTCAGGAGCTTGGGGAAGCTGCAGCGATGTCGAACTTGCTGCTCTTAGTGCTCATGACGCTGACCATAGGCATGTTTGCTTACACGAAAATACAAGAAACCCGTGCTCTGCGTATGTCCAAGGTCGCTGCACTGGAAGAGGACGAATAAGATGACCTCCCAAAGTCAAAAACAGAACCCAGCGTTTTATGCGCTCATCGCCGCCTTAGTAGTGATGTCGGTTGGCCCCATAGCAATGATGCTTGCCACGTCTTTCAAAACGAATGTCGACATCTACGACCAAAGCGTCTCAGCATTTTTCTTCACTCCTACAATTAGGAATTATGAAACCGTACTTTGCGACGTGTTGTGGTATTCGCCAGAACACGTGGAATATTGCGACCCAACTTTTGGACGAGCTTTGGGCAACTCGCTGATTGTTGCTATAGTATCAACAGGGTTGACGCTTGTGATTGGTTGTATGGCTGCTTACGCTTTGGTGCGCTTCAGGTTCATGGGGCGAGGTGCGGTATCCATGACAACGCTAATGATGCGGATGGTTCCCCCTGCTGTATTGTTGGTGCCGGTGTTTGGCATTTGGACATTCCAATACGGTCTCGATCAATCGTATTCTGGAATAATTCTAGTCTATACTGCCATGAACTTACCTTTTGTTATCTGGATCTTGCAAAGCTTTATCGTTCAGGTTCCAATTCAATTGGAAGAAGCAGCGCGGATGGATGGCGCCAATCCAATCCAAGTGTTTTTTCTCGTGGTGCTGCCGATCATCAAGCCAGGCTTGGCAGCAGCGGCAATTTTCACCTTCCGCATCGCTTGGAATGAGTTCCTGCTAGCAAATGCCCTTCTTGGCCGCTCAACTCGAACTGTTCCCGTAACAATCGTCAACTCAATCACCGAATACGACATTGACTGGGGCGTGATTATGGCAACTGGAATGCTACTCGCAGTGCCACCGATCATCTTTACTTTCGCGGCATCTCGCCAAATCATTACCGGAATGACAGCGGGGGCGGTGAAGGGCTAATGCTCGATTGGTTGCTCACTCCCATTGACCCATCACGGGCGCATGAGGTCGGGTTTGCGGTCTCCTGGCATGCGCGACTTATGACTGTGGCTTGGGGCATACTTGCCCCAAGTGCAGTGGTCGCCGCGCGGTATCTTAAGATCGTGCCCGGGCAGGATTGGCCAAAGGAACTGGATAAAAAAACCTGGTGGCATTGCCACTGGATGGGACAGAGCCTGGCCTATGCCCTGTCATTGATCGGCCTTGGCCTCATACTTGGAGGAGGCGCGTCGGCGGGAATAAACGCCGTTCTGCATCAATGGTTTGGCTATAGTGTCCTTACTCTCGCCACGGCCCAAGTATTACTGGGAGTATTTCGCGGCAGCAAAGGCGGTCCAACGGCTCGTGCAGCGGACGGGAGCCTGAAGGGGGATCACTATGATATGACCCCGTGGCGGTTAAAATTTGAAATGTTGCATCGGATCTTTGGCTACGCTGCGCTGCTCGTTGGAGGTGTCGCGATTGTCTCCGGCCTCTGGGCCGCAAACGCGCCGCGCTGGATGTGGATTGTTATCGTCAACTGGTGGGTCGCTTTGCTGATCCTGTCCGCGATCTTGCAACACCGTGGCCATGCGTTCGACACTTATCAGGCAATATGGGGTCCAGACCCAAATCTGCCAGGCAATCGCATTCCCAAAACCGGTTGGGGGACGCGACGGGCGGACCGCCCAATCAAACCGTCACCTCAAAAAGGAGCTGACTGATGTTTGGAGTTATAGAAGGCACCGGGTTTGAAACCATCGAATCAGAATTCAATGAATGCTTCATTGGTCACGTTCGAGTCGAGCGGCTTTGGACCGGCGCGCGCTGGTCAGAAGGCCCAGCTTGGTTTCCAGCAGGGCGCTATTTGGTTTGGTCGGACATTCCAAACAATCGCCTGATGCGTTGGGATGAAACCGATGGCTCTGTCTCGGTCTTCCGACATCCTTCGAACAACGCCAATGGGAACACTGTCGATCAACAGGGTCGTCTGGTGAGCTGCGAGCATCTGACACGCCGGGTCACACGCACGGAACATGACGGCTCGGTCACCGTGATTGCGGAAAAGTTCCAGGGTAAGCGGCTAAACTCACCTAATGACGTCGTGGTGAAATCGGATGGCTCCGTATGGTTTACCGACCCGTCTTATGGCATAATGATGGACTATGAAGGCGATCGCGCTGAAAGCGAGATCGGCGCCTGCCACGTTTATCGTGTCGATCCCATTTCTGGGACAGTGGAGGCTGTGGCCACCGACTTTTTGAAACCTAACGGGCTGGCGTTTTCCCCCGACGAAACCGAGCTGTATATCGCTGATACTGGTATCACTCACGATCCCGATGGGCCGGCACATATTCGTAGGTTCACACTGAGCCCCGATGGCAAAAGCCTCTCCGGTGGAGCCCTGTTTGCCGAATGCAGCCGCGGTGTCTTTGATGGTTTTCGATTTGATAGAGATGGTCGCCTGTGGAGTTCTGCGGCCGATGGCGTGCATTGCCTTGATAGGACTGGAAACCTAATCGGAAAGATTAGCATTCCGGAAATGGTTGGAAATCTTTGCTTTGGCGGCCCCAAGCGTAACAGGTTGTTCATCGCTGGGACAACTTCACTGTACTCGGTGTTTCTGAACGTAAACGGGGCTTAATTTATTTTTGCACGCATCTAAAAAGTCTGATTGGGAGGCGGAAGGCGCGCAGAATGGTTTTTGCCCAACTTTCGATCCAAGTCTCTAAGGCTGATATTTCGAATTCGGCTGATTATTGCACAATCGACTCAAGAGCCCACAGAACGAAATATTGATGCTGCCGAGACGGATCATCCCGTGACCTGCGTTTCGGCAGGAATCTCATTCCGGCGACCTCGAGCCGCTCCAAGAATTCTTCGCTGCACTTCCGAATGTAACATATATCGCGTGGCGATATTTCGCGCAGCATGTCCGTTTCGCGGGCATGAACTTGCGGGACCGTGTAGCATTGAACATCCAGGACTTGAGACGCGCCCGCGGCCTCAGCCAGGAGGAGCTTGCTCATCGGGCCGACGTGAGCCGCGGCCATATGGGCAAGGTCGAGAACGCCAAGTTCGCGGCCTCGCTCGACCTTCTCGAACGCATCGCCAAGGCGCTCAATGTCGACCCCGAAGTACTCTTCGCGAAGCGCTAGTGCGCTTCCTGAGGCTTTGATCCCGTCCCCCAACGCGAAAGACATAACGGCAAGAACGGTACGAGTGGCGCGGGTACATGGCGAAGAGAAAGACAGGCTGGCCTTTCCAGGAAGGGCTTCTGAACGACGGTGCACAGGAGATCCACCTGTTCACCGATTACCGTTGGAATGATGGTTCGGTGAGCCGCCGCTGGCATGTCGATCCAGAACGTTTTGATGCAGACCTTGCCGACCTGCGCCCAGTCTCCCTGAAGGCATCGGACAGTTCGGATCAGTAGGAAAACCACTCCGAGTGGCCCATGTTGCCCTCGTAGTCGCCGTACTCGACCATGATGCTGCGAGAATAGAAGTGCCATAGGCCACCACCGCTTGGGTAGGCGATCTCCTGACCGCTTTCCGAAATGAATGTCGCGGGCCAGGGCGTGTAGGAACCGTAGACCCGCTGGATGTAGCGGCAGGTCCGGTTCTCGCGATCGCAGGAACGGATCGACCAGTCCCACTGACGCGGCTCGTCGCGCGGCTCGTAGGAGCGCCCGGTGAACCAGATCACATGGGTCCGGTTCAGCCATTCGTATTCCGGTAGGTTGGTGTCGAGCTCGCCCTCGCCGCCGGGCCCGCCCAACTCGACCGGCACATGGGAGAAGGTGCAGATCCCGAAGGGCGGCAGGCTCGGCCAGGGCGTGATGCGGCGGATCATGGTGCGATAGGCACGGGCGCAAACGGCGCTCGGTGGGAACCCTCCCGCCATGCAGAGCATGATGGCGCAGTCGATATCATAGGCCTGCGCCTTCTCAGGGGCTCCGAACACCGCCATCACCCCCATCGCCGCTGCCATCGCCTGTCGCTTCATGTCGCTCTCCCGCAAAAGTTGCGGCAACTATCGTGCAATATGTATTTATCTGCAATATGTCGTATTGACTCCATATGACTTTATGGCCTTAGTGTCGTGAAGTAGAAGGGCTCTCGTGGGGAGAGTCCGAACATGCCGATAGCGCGCAACCAGATCCTGATCACCATCGATGGGGTGAAAGACCTGTCCGAGAAGGGCATCGCGTTCCGCTGCCGGTATGAACTCGTGGGGTTCACGGACGATGGCAAGCCGCGCTACCAGTGCATCTACCTGCGCGAGGGCGAACCGGAAGCCATTCTGGTCTCGACCCGGATCACCCCGCACGGGCCAGAGCCGCGGTATTTCAACATATGGCCGGGGCTCTTCAAACATCATCTCGAGTTCGGTGATGGGCGCGATCTGCGCTTTGGTCCTGACTACAGCATTACCCTCGAGGAGCGCGGCTGACGTCATCGCCTTCGGCCGCGACGGCACGGCCCGGGCCTCGGGCTGGACCTTTCATGGCGATCGACCTGCCTGGGCGGGGCTGGGTGATAGTGCTGAGGCGGAAGTCGTCCTGGCCTCTCTGGACACCGCGCCGCCCTCCGGTCGCGACGGCATCCTCTCCCTGATCCGCGCCACCGCCAATCGCCACGAGAGGAACCGTGCCCTGCGGCAGGTCGGCCTCGATGCAAATGATTGGCAGGTCCTTTTCCAGGCCTTGGTCGAGGCTGAAAGCAGCTACAACCCGACCGCCGTCAGCCCCAAGGGCGCCTATGGTCTCGGCCAACTGATGCCGGAAACGGCCCGCAGCCTCGGAGTCGATCCGCGCGACCCGTCCCAGAACCTCGACGGCGCGGCGCGGTATCTGCTCGCGCAGCTCGCCACGTTCAAGGACATCGACCTGGCGCTGGCAGCCTACAACGCCGGGCCGCATCGCGTGATCGAATATTCCGGCATCCCGCCCTTCTCCGAGACCCGCGACTACATCGCGCGCATCCACCGGATCCGGTCCCGGCTGGCAGGCACGCCCGTTGCCGCTCCGGACATCCGGGTCGCAGACCGAGTGCCGGTCCTCATCGATCTTCAGTAAAACAAGGGAACTTCGCATGCTTCGACATCGCCTCAGCCGCCTCTTGCCTGTCGCCACAACCCTGGCGGCTTTCGCAACACCTGCTCTCGCGCAAGACTTGTCACCGATCCAGACCATGCTGGAAACCGTCGAGGCCGCGCTGACCGGCCCGATCGGGATCGCTGTCGCCACGCTCGCCGTCATCGGCACCGGGTTCATGTGCATGATGGGGCGCCTCAACTGGGGTTGGTTCGCATCGGTCATCATCGGGATCGTGCTGATCTTCTCGGCGGGGACGATTGTGGATGGGTTCTCCTGATGAACCGGAGAGCATTGTGCCTTTCCCGCAAAACGGAATCCTGCGGTCAACTCGAACGCGTTGTGCTCCGCAAACGCTGCCTCGAGTTGCCCTCCGGATGCCCGTCTTTTGCTGAGCGGGAAAGTCACTAGATGGCAGAACGATCCCCTCTCTTTCTGGGCCTCGCCCGTCCGCCCAAGTATCTGGGTCTCCCTGTCGGATACCTGGTGGTGCTGGCGACAGGGATCGTTCTGCCGTTCATCTGGACCAAGTCGATGGTCTTCTTCCTGATTGGTCTCGTCGCCTATCCGATCCTCTGGTTTGTCGCCGACCGTGAGCCGCATTTCTTCGAGGTCCTGCGCATCTCCTACGGCACTGTGCGCCCGACGAAGAACCGGGCTCTGCATGGAGGTGACAGCTTTGGCGCTTGATGCGGGCACACTTTCCACTCACGGAACAGCCCTGCATCAAGCGGGCGGCGGGGAGTTCGCGCGAGAGAGCTATCTCGCCGAACACCTGCCGTATTTTGCCCTCGCCAATGACGATGTCATGGTCCTGCGCGAGGGCGATCTGATGGCGACCCTGCGCCTTGATGGGCTGAACCCGATGACCACTGAGGACGCCCGGCTCGACGCGCTCAAACGCGCGGTCGCGGCCATCGTCGCCCAGACCGGCAACGCCTTCGGCTTCTACATCCACCGGATCTCGGTCCCGCAGGATCTTGGGATGCGCGCGATCGAGGGGGACAGTTTCGCAGCCGCAATCGATGCGCGCTGGCAGGCCCATGTCAAAGACCTCCGCCCGGCCAAGCGCCAGCTCTATCTCAGCGTCATTCGGCGCCCGGACATCTCCGCACGCATTCCGCTCCTGCGCGCGTTGGCCCGTAAGGCCTGGGTCAAGGACCGCGCGACGCGCCTGCAAGAACTGAACGAGGTCATGGGTTTTTTCGAGGTGGCGCTTGCCTCGGCCAACCCTGTGCGGCTGACTCGCAAGGGCGGCGAATGGCTGGGCTATCTCAATACGCTGAACGCGGGGGCATTCTCCCCGATCGCCTTCGGGCAAAGGGCCCTGCCCCTCTCACACACCCTGAGCAACTGCCGCGCCACCTTTGACGGCGACGTCGTCACCCTGACCGATGCCGTGACCGGTCAGACCAAATACGGCGCGCTCTTTTCCATGAAGACCTATCCGGCGCTGACAGATGTGACGTTGCTCGACGCGCTCGACCTGCCCCTCGACATCGTGCTGACGAACTCCTTCAGCCCGATCCCGAACAACATCATGGCCGAACGCATCCAGCGGATCATCCGCCAGATGCACGCGTCCGACGATGCCGCCGTCTCCCTGCGGGAACAACTCGGCCAAGCCGCCGATGATCAGGAGGCAGGCCGCATCGCCTTTGGCGACCATCACCTCTCCATCGCCGTCTATGCGCCTGATCGCGACACGCTCGAACGTGCAGCAGCCCAGATCAAGCGCGTCGGACAGGAGATCATGTCGGTGATCGTGCGCGAAAACATGGCGCTGAAAGCCACCTACTTCGCACAATCCCCCGGCAACTTCGGCTATCGCGCCCGCAAGACGCCGATCTCCTCGATCAACTTCGCCGACTTCGCGGCCCTGCATGGCAGCGTCGAGGGGCGGGGTCCAGATCAGTCGCCCTGGGGTCAGACCATTTCGGTCCTGCCGACGGTCGGCACCTCGGGTTATCGCTTCAATTTCCACGAGGCGGGCAGCCCGGGCAAGGAACCGACCGTCGGCCACACCCTCGTTCTGGGACGCACCGGCACCGGCAAGACGCTCACCACCGCCTTCCTCGCGGCGCAGGCGCAACGGGTCGGCGCGCGGCACTTCTTCTTCGACAAGGATCGCGGCCTCGAGATGGCCGTGCGCGCCCTCGGAGGCCGCTACAACGAAATCCGAGCCGGTGTTCCCACGGGGCTGAACCCGCTTGCGACCGAGACCGATGAGCGTGGCCGCGCCTGGCTCTCGGACTGGCTTGCGACACTTCTCACGCGGAATGGCACGCTGACCGGAGAGCAATCGCGCCATATCCAAAGCGCCGTCGGCCAGAACGCCGATGCGGGTGCGGCCCTACAGCGCTTTGCAAGTTTCGAGACCCTGTTCCAGTCGCTCGACGACGACGGCGAGTTGCAAAGCCGAGTCGCCGAGTGGGCGCCAGGCGGGCGCTATGGCTGGGTCTTTGACGAACCCGAACGCGGGGCGGGTCTCAAGCTCACGGGCGATATCGTCGGGTTTGACATGACCGAAATCCTCGACATGACCACCGAGCGGATGGCGGTGCTATCCTACATCTTCCGCGAGATCGAACGCGTGGTCGAAGACCGCCGCCCCACCATCATCGTGCTCGACGAGGCCTGGAAGCTCTTGGACGATCCGTATTTCGGGGCGCGGCTCGAAAACTGGCTGGTGACGCTTCGCAAGATGAACTGCGTCGTAATCATGATGACTCAGTATCCGAGCCAACTGCGCGACAGCCGCGTCGGCAAGACCATCGTCGAAACCGTCCCGACCCAGATCCTCTTCCCGAACGATCGTGCCACCGTCTCGGATTACGACTTCCTGCGCGTAAACGCCAAGGAGGCAGCCCTTCTCGTCCAACCCACCATTGGCCAGCGCATCGCCCTTGTCCGCTCGGCGGGCGACAGCGTTTTTGTCGATGCCGACCTTTCGGCCCTCGGCGACCTCCTCCCCATCCTTGGTGGTGGTGCCACCGGCGAGGCCCGCGTACCCGCCGATTGGCGCGCCAATCCCGATTTCTGGAGACATGTGATATGAGTTTGAAACCCCTCCTCGCGCTCTGTGCCGCCGCGGGCCTGCTCGCCGCTTGCGAAAAATACACCGAGAAAACCTCGCCCTGCTTCGGACGCAATGGCGAGCCGCAGGTGACGCGGTCCGCGCTTTCCTTTTCGACCATGGGCGCTCCGGTTCAGGAGACGGCCCAACCCGACTGCACCTTCGAGCCCCTGCCCCGTCCGGAATGAGCCGCGCCGCGATCATATCCGCCGGGCTCTGCCTCGGCCTCAGCGGCCTGCCCGCGCATGCCCAGGGCGTGCCGACGCAGGATAATTCCGCGATCGGTCGCGCCATCGCGCGGGTGACGGCACTGGCCGAGGATCTGGGCGTCCAGCAGGACAAGGACCGCACCGAGTCCACGCTGGCCGATGTGCAGGCCGACCAGCTGCGCGTCCTCGAGGAGATGACAGCGGCCATCACCGGCCCCGGATTTGAGGCCCGCGCGCTCGAGGGCAATGCGGATTTCGGGGTGGCGGCGGTCTACCCGAACGCCGACCCAAGCCCGATGAACAGCCGCCTTTTCGGCGAGGGACGAGAGACGGTCGAAATGATGATCGTCGAGGTCGCGGGCGAGTTTGCAGGCGCCCCGGGTGTGGCCCGCGCCGGTCTCTCGGCCACCCAGTGGCGCTGCCTCTTCCAGGCCCTGATCAAACAGGAGAGCCGCTTCAACGTCGCTGCCGAAAGCCCGGTCGGGGCCTATGGTCTGACCCAGCTCATGCCCGGCACCGCGTCTGACCTCGGCGTCGATCGCTATGATGTGAAGGACAACCTGCGCGGCGGCGCGCGTTACATCACCACGCAGCTCAACCGCTTCGGCAACATCCCACATGCACTTGCGGCCTATAACGCAGGCCCCGGTCGGGTCATTGAATATGGTGGCGTGCCGCCCTTTGCCGAAACGCAGGGCTACGTCCGCAACATCTCGAAGTTCTACAACGAATACCTCGCCGTGGTGGGCGGCGCCGATGCGCTCGGCACGCTCTCGCCCTCGGACTTCGCGCTCGCCGAATATGCCAGCATCTCCGAGGCGGGCGTCTATTACGCCGCCGACAGCTCGGCCACCACCGAACAGGTGATCAACCGCTTGCGTGCCATCATCCTGCAGATTGATGCGCAACCCAATGCCAAGGCGGCCTGGGAGCTCAACACCTACGCCAAGGCCGAGATCGGTCGCATCCTCAATCTCCGCGTCCGGCTGATGGCCGCCAACCAGCAGCGCGAGGCGGCTTACGCGCAGCACCTCGTCGCCGACCGGCTGGCCGAGCGCGAC
>NZ_JBGFGP010000065.1:0-6392 GCF_041224545.1 Sedimentitalea sp. XS_ASV28
CGTCGGCATGCCCGCCTCTTGCTCCTTGATCATCCCGATAATCTGCGCCTCGGTAAAACGGCTCTTTCGCATTCGTCTGCTCCTTCAAGGTTGGGCAGACTCTACATCATGATGAGGGATTTCGCGGGGGGCAGGTCAAGCCGCATGGCGACGCTCAACGAGGTACCTGCTCCTTTGCACCTGCGCGCCAATGAAAACTATCGCAAGGCGTTTGCGCAGGCTCAGGCATTTCTGGAACGCACGGTGCCGCTGATCGACGGTAGCGATGAAATCTTGCGTGCATCGCTGGGCAAGGTATCCGAGGATGCGTGGTCCATCCGTCTCGCGATGCGAGAAATGACGAGCCTCGGGCTTGCGCAGTTCACGGAGATGTCGGAACTGCGCAGACGGGATGTTGCGATCACGCTGTTTCGTTTGGCGGTCGTCGTCGCCGGGCTGATTGTGGCGCTTGCGCTCGCCGTTGCATGGCTGGTGCGTCTGAACAATCAGCTGGCACTGCGCCGTAGGGCAATTTTTCAGACCGCCAGCCGACTGAACACGATTATTGCCACTTCTCTGGACGCGATTATCGTGTGTGATGCTAGGGGATGCATACTCGAGTTCAATCACGCGGCAGAAGTCACGTTTGACCGCACGGTGGCGGAAGTCGTTGGGCGAAACGTGCTTGATGTCACATGTCCGCCAGAATTGCGCAGCGGATTTCTGGAGCAGTTCAGACGATACCGCAAAGGCAAGAACCCGAATTTTGTAAGACGTGGCCGGATCGAGCTCGAGGCGATGCGTCGCAATGGCGAGAGGTTTCCCGCAGAAGTGGCCGTGCAGGCGGCACATACCGATAATGGTCACATCTTTATTATCTTCGTCCGGGATATCTCGGCGCAGGTACAGGTTGAATCCGAATTGGTCGATGCCCGCGATCGGGCGCTGGCGGGAGAGCGGATCAAGACCGAATTTCTTGCGACGATGAGCCACGAGATCCGGACGCCGTTAAACGGCTTGCTCGGCAATCTCTCGCTGTTGCGCAACACCGATCTGGCGGGGCGGCAGGCCCGTATTGTCAGCGACATGGAAACATCGGGAAAGCTGCTCTTGCGGCATGTTTCCGATGTGCTCGACATCACGCGATACGATACCGGAAACCTGCGGCTCGAACATGTGCCGACGAACCTGGACCGGCTGGTCAAGGACCTGATCGACAGCCAGTCCGGAACCGCTTCGGGGCAGGGCACCACGATGAGCTGGCAATGGATCGGCGAGCCGATGCATTGTGTTTCCGTGGATCCTGACCATTTGCTCCACATCCTCCAGAACCTGATCGCGAATGCGGTCAAGTTCACCCATGCAGGGCATGTCTCGATCACGGCACAGGCCTTGCATTACGACGATGGCGCGCATGAAATCATGTTCCGCGTTCGCGATACGGGGATCGGGATTGCCGCAGACCTGCGCGAGACGGTCTTTGACGATTTTGTGACCGGTGATGCCGCCTATGATCGTCAATTCGGCGGGACGGGGCTTGGTCTGAGCATCGCGCGGCGGTTCGCAACCGCGATGGGAGGCGATATCGGGCTGGACGAGACCGATGGCACGGGCGCGTCTTTCTGGGTCCGGATCCCGGTGGAGCCGTGCGACCCGATGGCCGAGGCCGCGTCGCAGGACGTTACCGATGCAACGGTCAAGGCCGCCCCGAGCCTGAGTATCCTGGTTGTAGAAGACAACGAGATCAACCGTGTCGTTGTCTGCGAAATGCTCGAGAGCGCGGGGCACCACGTGACGATGGCCCATGATGGCAGTGCCGGCGTCATGTTGGCCGCGCGTACGCGCTTTGATCTGATCCTCATGGATATCAGCATGCCGGTCATGGATGGCCGCGCCGCGACACGTGCCATCCGGTCAGGTCGCGGCGCCTCTGCAGATGCTCCGATCATCGCCTTCACCGCGAATGCGCTGGCCGAGGAACAGGCCGCATTTCTGCAAGACGGGATGAACGGGATCCTGACCAAACCCCTGTCACAGGAGGCTCTGGCCGAAATCATCGATAAGTTCACGGCGTTCCGGGGGGAAACGCCGTCGGCGCCGGTCGATATCGACCACCGCCAGCAGACGCTGATGGCCTTTGGCCCGGATGGGTATGGAAGATTGCTGGGCAAGTTCATTGTCGAAACAGAAGACCTGATCGACGACCTTTCCCGGAGGGATGGCCCCGGCGATGCCGAAATCGCCCGCCGCTGTCATCAGGTCGCGGGCAGCGCCGCCGTGTTCGGCGCCACCGCGATGCGCGATAGCCTCCGGACCATCGAAATCGCACTCGAGGCCGATGATTCCGGAACCGTTGCGGCACAACTGGCCTGTATCGTGCAGATCTGGGAAGAGACCAAAACCAGCCTGCAACCCTGATGCACGACGTCGGGGTTGCATGACACAGCCGCGGTTGCAACAAATCGTCTGTCAAGCAAGAGGAGAGCGGGATGAAGCGTATGCTGACTGAATTCGGGATGGGAACCTCGCTTCGGCGCGGTGACTATACCGAGGCGGCGCGACGGGCAGTCAAGGATGCCCTTTGGCACAACTCGATCAATATGGCCGAACTGTTCGGTTTTCCCAAGGATGCGATGCAAATCACTGTCGAGATCGGCGTGCAGCGACCTGATCAGGTCGATCCGGATGCTATCCTGGCTGTGTTTCCATATGGCCAGCCATCGGTCGCGGTTCGCGAGGGTGGCCTTGATATCGCGCGTCCCGATGGGGATGGCAATCCGACGGTCATTGCCAATGCCGCGATTTCAGTGAGTTTTGACATGGAGCGCGCCGATGTCTGAGCAGCGGGTGATCATAGAGATGGGCACGGGGAACGATCAATACGGGATGGACTATACCAAGGCCGCCGCCCGCGCGATCGAGGATGCGATACGCCACTCGGCCCTGCCGATATTTGCGTCGCTCGACCTGAGCACCGACGCCATGCGGGTTCAGGTGACGGTCGCTGTTCAGGAGCCGGACAAGGTCGATACCGGTGCACTTGCAGCAAAACTGCCACGTGGCCACGCCGAGGTTCGTGCGGTCAAGGGTGGATTGAATGTCGAGAATCCTGCCGGCAACACGATCGTGGTCGCGTCAGCGGCGGTTGAGGCCTTCTTGCCGCCGCAGGCCGGATGGAAGCTGAGGCGACAATAGGGGCCGGACAGCGGCTTTCCAGCCGATCAGGGCGTCGCACGCTTGCGGCGTGCTGCCCAGTTCGACCCGATCCTCTCGCGCACGTCAGCGGGTTCGAGCGTTAGCGCATCCAGCAGATCGCGGAGGTCGCTGCGCGCCGCATGTAGCTGGTCGATCAGCGATATGATCACCGGCACCGACTCTTCGTCGAGATCCAGATCGTCGCACAGCTCGCAGAGCAACCTGATCCGCGCCAGGTCGATTTCGCCAAAGCGGGGGCCGGAACTCGATTGCTCGGGCACAATGATTTCGGCCGACACGAATTGGGTCAACCGGGCTTTGGTCAGGCTGCCAATGGCGGTTATCACCTGGGTTTCGCTATAGCGGATGCTCATGTCTTCATCGCCTTTCGCGGATCGTATTGATGCTGACTGCGCCAATCTTCCATGAAACGTGCGAGATCATCGTCGATCGCGGGTGGCATGACCACCGAGATTTCAACTCTTTGATCGCCCGGAGAGCCCTTCGCCGGTTTCACTCCGCGACCGCGCAGGCGCAGGACCCGGCCACTGCTGGCGCCCTTTGGAATGCTGAGATTTACCGAGCCTTCGATTGTCGGCGTCGCCACCTTCGCTCCCAGAACGGCCTCGTCCAGGGTGATCGGAAGCGTCAGAACGATATCGTTGCCGTCCCGGCGAAAGAACGGGTGCGGACGCACCGACAATGTCACCAAAGCGTCGCCCGCAGGACCATCGCCAATGCCCGGGTTGCCCTTGCCGCGCAGGCGGATGGTCTGCTGGTCATCCGTTCCGCGCGGTATCGACACTTCCAGGCCCTGACCGTCGGGCAGGGTGATCCGGGTCTTGCCACCATTGACCGCCGTGAGAAAGTCGACCTCGAGCGTATAGCGCGCATCCTGCCCCCTGGCGCTAAAACCGCCAAACCCGCCATGCCCACGGGCGCCCGCATGTTCGCGCGCGCGTATGAACTCGGCAAAGATGTCGGAGGCGTCGGCAAAGTCGCCCGGATGCGGGCCACGCCGATAGGGGTTGTCGGCACTTTCCGCAAAATCACGATAATATTGCCGCTGCTGTTGCTCCTGCCCGCTGGCGTCGATCTCTCCCCGGTCGAACCGGGCGCGCGTCTCGGGGTCTTTCAACAGGTCATGGGCCGCCGATGCAGCCTTGAACCGCGCCTCGGCGGCGGCGTCGTCCGGATTGAGATCCGGATGATTCTCGCGCGCTATCTTGCGATAGGCTTTCTTTATTTCATCGGTGGTTGCCGATTTGGTCAGACCAAGTGCGGCATAGGGATCGGTGCTCATCTGTCTGCGTTCAATTCAGGTCCGCGCAATAGGTGCGGAAAATTGCTGTACTGTCAGACAATATCAAGGATGCGATGGATCAGGTTTCAACCCCAAAAGAGCGAAACGGACGTCACACCCATTTCGCCAGCGGCGGAAGGCTCATCAAAACCGCATTGGCGTCATGCCCGGTTTCCAGCCCGAACCGGGTGCCCCTGTCGTAGACAAGGTTGTATTCCGCATACAGGCCCCGGTGAATCAACTGGGTATCCTTGTCCGCGTCGGACCACCGGGTTGCCCGGCGGCGTTCGACCAGCGGCAGATAGGCGGGAAGAAAGGCACGTCCGATATCCTGCGTCAGCGCAAAGTCCGACTCCCAGTCCCCGGTGCAATAGTCATCCATGAAAATACCGCCAACGCCACGCGCGCGGCCCCGGTGCGGCACGTGGAAATAGCTGTCGGCCCACTCCTTGAGGCGCGGATAATGTGCGGGCCCGTGCGGGTCGAGATATTGTTTCTGGGTGGCGTGAAAATGTGCGGTGTCGTCGTCATATTCGATACACGGGTTCAGATCGGAACCACCACCGAACCACCAGCCATGCGGGGTCCAGAACATGCGGGTGTTCATATGCACCGCCGGCGCGTGCGGGTTCTGCATATGGGCGACCAGCGAAATGCCCGAGGCCCAGAACCGCGGATCTTCGGCCATCCCGGGCAGCCCCTTGCGCGCGGCCATTGCCGCCTGTGCCCGCTCCCCGAGCACGCCATAGACGGTAGAGATGTTGACGCCGACCTTTTCGAAGACACGTCCGCCACGCATCACGCTCATCAGACCGCCACCGGCATCCGAACCGTCCTGTGAGGCGCGTGTGGTCTCGCTGACATCGAACCGGCCCGCGTCGCGGTCCGACAATGGCCCTTCGACATGGCTCTCTTCCAGCGTCTCGAACGCCGTAACGATCCGGTCACGCAGCTCCCGAAACCAGGCCGCAGCCGTCGCCTTCTGTTCCGCCATGTCGTCACTCATCCGTCGTCCTGCCTTTTTTCCTGCTGAAAATATCCCGGGGAGCGCGAGGGGCTGGCCCCTCGCACCGTCGCCGGTCGTCAATGAGCGGGTGCGGCGACCGGGTCAAGCAGCGTGCGCCCGCCATCCACCGTGATGACCTGCCCGGTCATGAAACCGGACGCTTCAGAGGCCAGAAACTGTGCCGCGTCAGCCACTTCTCCGGCGGCCGCGACGCGGGCAAGCGGGGTATGTGTTTCGATGTCCTGCCGATAATCGCGATGCTCCTTCAGGATCGACTTCAGGGATGCACTCATCACCGACCCAAAGGCCACCGCATTGACCCGGATCCGGTTCGGAGCCAGCGCCACTGCCATGGACCGGGTCATCTGGTCGAGCGCCGCAGAACTGACCGAATAGGCCAACAGGTCGGGATGGGTGCGGCGCGCGGCGATCGAACTCAGGTTGATGATCGACCCGGCCTGCTTTTCGCTCTCGGGATCGGCCTGCTTGATCATCCGTCGCGCCACGATCTGGGTCAGGCGATAGGCGGGCATCAGGTTCTGGTTGAGCAGGGCAATGACCGAGTCGTCGTCGGGATCCAGCGGATTGGATGGCACCACCTGCCGCGATCCGTTGACCAGGATATCGATTTCGTCGAACGCGTCCAGCGTGGCCGACACCAGGTTGGCAACGGTCAGGCGCTCGCGCAGGTCTCCGGCGAAATACCGTATATTGCTGTCGTCGAGCTGCTCGCCCAATTCGGTCTTGAGTTGCTTTTCATCCATGTCGGCTGACCTGCCCCCCTTCGGTCCCTCGTTCATAACGAGAGTCTGCGGGTTTGATCTTGATAATCATGGGTTTCGGTTTGGGCAAGCGCGCCGGGCGCGGAGCCCTCAAATTGCTCAAGCGCTCGGCGCGCTTGCAGTGGCG
>NZ_JBGFGP010000037.1:0-21194 GCF_041224545.1 Sedimentitalea sp. XS_ASV28
TGGTGATGCCGGGCGACAACGTGTCCTTTGGCGTCGAACTGATCGCGCCGATCGCCATGGAACAGGGCCTGCGCTTCGCCATCCGCGAAGGCGGCCGCACCGTCGGCGCAGGCGTCGTCTCAAAGATCGTCGAGTAAGGGCAACCGTGTCGAACGTTTCGTTCGACGGCTTCTCGAAAAACGAATGGGGCCTCCTTCAGGTATCTGACCTGGGGGAGGCCGCATTGATTCCGACCATGATCAGTCAGGCCGAGCAGGCCTTTTATGTCTGGCTGACGCGTGAATGCTGCGCCGATCTGGGCGCGGTTGTCGATCTGGGTGCCTTTGCGGGTGGTTCGACTGCCTGTCTGGCAGAGGGGCTGCGGCAGGCGGGGCGTAAACAGATCGTGCACGGCTATGACAAATTCCTGGTCAATGACTTCAACGTGTTCCGCAGGCGCTATCACACTTACCTGGCCGATCTGCCGGCGCGGGATGCCGATTTTCCGCCGCGCGGACTGCCCGAGATACAGGGTGACGACCTGCTTCCCGTCGTCCGGCATTTTCTCGCCCCGTGGGGGGATCGAATCGTGCTGCACAAGGGGTTGATCGAAGATCAGACATGGCAGGCCGGTCCGGTCGAGCTTCTGGTCATGGATGCGTCCAAAACCGCGAAATCCATGCACGAGATGAGCCGCCTGTTCTTCCCGCATCTGATCGCGGGTCGCTCCATCGTGGTCCAGCAGGATTTTCTGTGGTGGCAACAACCCTGGATCGCCGCTCAGATGGCTGTTCTGTCGGACTATTTCGAACCGATTGCGCATGTCGCGCCGATGTCGGTATCCTTTCTCTACACGAAACACATGCCGCCCGAGATGCTGGAACAGGCCAATATCGTGACGATGACGGATGACCAGCTGGTCGGCCACCTGCGTGCCATGAAGCAGAGCGTAAAGCGCTTCCGTATCGACAGGCTGATGCGTCGGCTGATCAGCGCGGTCAGGGCCAATCCCGAGGCACGACAGGCCTTTCATTTTCGCAACCGGCCTGACGGGTTTTTCACCTGACGACTTTCTTTCAGGGCCGCTGGCTGGTATTCATGCCACAAGCCTGATGGAGGCTTTGATGAACATTTCGCTCTGAACCCGTCGTTATGAATTGGTCAAAGCGAGGTCGTCATGCCCTTTCCCTCTCCCCGAACCCTGCACCCGATTGTCCTGCCTGATGGCGAACGCCACCTCAGTACGGTTTTCCTGTCTGCCGCGATCGATCATCCGCGCTGGACGGTCGGTGCGTATAGCTATGCCTCTTCCTTTGATGCGCCGGCGGACTGGTCCTCTCGACTGGCGCCATATCTGCACCCCCAAAGCAGAGAACATCTCAGCATCGGGCGGTTTTGCCAAATCGCGGACGGGGTGCTTTTCATCACGGCATCGGCCAATCACAGACGCGACGGGTTTTCCACATTTCCCTTCGCGATTTTCGACGGGATGGACCCGGACCGTCCGTCGCTTCCCGATGGTCCGTTTCCGGATACGGAGATCGGCAATGACGTCTGGATCGGGCAGGGCGCGCGCGTTCTTCCGGGTACACGAATCGGTTCGGGGGTGATTATCGGCGCCGGTGCGGTGATTGGCGGCCATATACCGGATTACACTGTGGTTGGCGGCAATCCCGGCAAGGTCCTGCGGTCGCGCTTTGCACCCGCGACGGTCTCGCGGTTGCTCGAACTGTCATGGTGGGACTGGCCCATCGAGCATATTCTGCGACATGAAGCGGCGATTTGCGGCGCCGACCTTGCGGCATTGAATGTTGCGGCTGCCGAACTCTAACGGCGACCCGTTGCGGCGTCGGCCTCGTCCGTGACCGCGTCGAGTGCGATTTCGAGCTTCTCGCGCAATCGTTCGGTCTCTTCGTCACTTGGCCGGCGCGGTACGGTTTCCGGCCATTCCCGGCAGACAAGGGTGCCGCGCGTGAAAGGCGCGGGCAGCCACATCCTGTCCCATGTCGGCAAGGCGAGAACCCGGCGTGCGGAAAAGCTCACCACGAATATCCGCTTGCCCGATGTGCGCGCCCAGACCAGCGGTACGGTTGAGGCGACACGCGCGGGCCCGCGCGGCCCATCGGTGGCGATGCCGATCGACCAGCCATCGCGGATCCGGCCCAGGACCTCGCGTGACAGCGCGACATGGCGCATGTGCGATGACATCGCAATGGTGTCAAAGCCGAAACGCGCCTGGACCTGACCGGCCATGCGTCCCGCCCTTGCAGCGGAGGTCAGCGAGCAGATTTTGCCGAGTTCCATGTTGAACAGGTAAGGCGCCATCATCAGCCGCTGGTGCCACAGCGCCACGATGACAGGCTCTCCCTGCGCCAGAACCTCGTCCATCGCCTCGAAACCCGTCCGCTCCCATCGCGAGGTCCGATAGGCCAGCCGGATATAGGCGGCGAAGGCACCTTCGATTGCGTTGTTGAACCACGCGCTGTCAGCGATTTTCTTCCGCAGGCTCACCTGTTGCTCCCGTCTTTTGGTCATTCTCATACGCGACGCGGCGAGCGGCGGGAATGGTCCGGTTCGGCTTTTGTCATAATGGCGTAAACTCAGTTGTATCGCGAGGCTATTTCCCTCTTGCCCCGACGCGCGCCTTGGCTTAGGACAACCCCGGTCCTAGGGGTATAGCTCAGCTGGTAGAGCGACGGTCTCCAAAACCGTAGGTCGCGGGTTCGAACCCTGCTGCCCCTGCCAATTCACACCAGATACAGGGATCGTGAGCCGCGAGTCCGCCACCGGTCGGATCGGGGTTGAAGCGGTTACATAGCTCGCTTTTGCGTGAAACTGCCGCGAAAACTGCACACTTGGCGTGCGTTGCGGCGATCTGCGGCTTGAAACACCGGGCTCAGAACGTTATGTGCCCGCTAATCGACATCAGAAAAGGGCCCCCTCATGGCCACCACCAACCCCATTCAGTTCATCCAGCAAGTGCGTGCCGAGGTTGCCAAGGTCGTTTGGCCGACACGTCGAGAGGTGCTTCTGGCCACGGTGATGGTTCTGATCATGGCGGCGCTGACCGCGGCCTTTTTCGCGCTGGTCGATCTTCTGATCCGTGGCGGGCTGACGGCGTTGCTTGGAATGTTCGGCTGACAATCCCCGACCAACGGCGCTCTGCATTTCAAGGACGACATCAGACTACCCAGAGCCCATGCGGTGATTTGCACGATCTGCGTTTTGTGATATGAGGCGATGGCTGTGCCGCACCCCGAGATTTTCGTTGGGTGCATGGGGTACATGCAATAATACTCGGTTAACCCCTTGAACATTTGACAAATGAGCGTTAGGTCACGCCCGTCCCGGAACATTGGCGTGTGGCGATTCGTGCCGCGCGCCGCTTTTTGTTCTGCGGATGACGGGTCAACCGTTTGAAAGACTTATAGAATTTCGAGGCGTTCCGCGATGGGCGACTCGGCAAGACAAGGGCGACGAGCTTCATGGCGAAACGGTGGTATTCGGTCAGTGTTCTTTCGAATTTCGAAAAGAAGATCGCAGAACAGATCCGCACATCGGTCGCCGAGCAGGGGCTTGAGGGCGATATCGATGAGGTCCTCGTTCCCACCGAAGAGGTGATCGAGGTCCGTCGCGGCAAGAAGGTGACAACCGAACGCCGCTTCATGCCGGGTTACGTGCTTGTGCATATGGAAATGTCCGATCAGGGGTATCACCTGATCAACTCGATCAACCGGGTGACCGGTTTCCTTGGCCCGCAGGGCCGCCCGATGCCGATGCGTGATGCCGAACTGAACGCGATCATGAACCGGGTGCAGGAGGGCGAAGAAACGCCGCGCACGCTGATTCATTTCGAGATCGGCGAGAAGGTCAAGGTCAACGACGGTCCGTTCGAGGATTTCGATGGCATGATCGAGGAAGTGGACGACGAGAACCAGCGCCTGAAGGTGTCGGTTTCGATTTTTGGCCGGGAGACACCGGTCGAACTGGAATTCACGCAGGTCAGCAAGCAGGCCTGAGTGTTCGGCGGGCGCTGACCTGCCTGCGGCCGGCTGGCCGTTCGTTTGTGGGAGGCAACGGCACGCGTGTCCGAGCCGCACCACGCTAGCAAATCGGGGTGTGACGCGTCACGCCTCTTAGGGCGGGGGAACCCGCCGATGACAAAAGGAGATGGCCAATGGCCAAGAAACTCGTCGGCTCCATGAAGCTGCAAGTGCCCGCCGGGCAGGCAAACCCGTCGCCGCCAGTTGGACCCGCCCTGGGCCAGCGCGGCATCAACATCATGGAATTCTGCAAGGCGTTCAACGCCAAGACCGCGGATCTCGAGCCCGGCGCGCCGTGCCCGACCGTGATCACCTACTATCAGGACAAGTCCTTTACCATGGACATCAAGACGCCGCCGGCGTCGTATTTCCTGAAGAAGGCGGCCAAGCTGAAATCCGGTGCCAAGACCCCGTCGCGTGAAGTCGTGGGTACTGTGACCGTCAAGCAGGTGCGCGAGATCGCCGAAGCGAAGATGAAGGATCTCAACGCCACCGATATCGATGCGGCGATGAAAATCATTGTTGGCTCGGCCAACTCCATGGGCATCGAGGTGAAGTAAGATGGCAAAGCTTGGAAAACGTACCCGCGCCGCCCGCGAAGCCGTTGCAGGCAAAGACAACCTGAGCGTCGAGGAAGCCGTCGCACTGGTCAAGGGCAATGCGAACGCGAAATTCGACGAAACCGTCGAACTGGCCGTGAACCTGGGTGTCGATCCGCGCCACGCCGACCAGATGGTCCGCGGCGTCGTCGGACTGCCGAATGGAACCGGCAAGACGGTTCGCGTTGCGGTTTTTGCCCGCGGCCCAAAGGCGGACGAAGCAACCGCCGCCGGTGCCGACATCGTTGGCGCAGAAGACCTGATGGAAACCGTGCAGGGCGGCAAGATCGAGTTTGATCGCTGCATTGCAACACCGGACATGATGCCGATCGTCGGTCGCCTGGGCAAGGTGCTGGGTCCGCGCAACCTGATGCCGAACCCCAAGGTCGGAACCGTCACCATGGATGTGGCCGGTGCGGTGAAGGCCGCCAAGGGTGGCGAAGTGCAGTTCAAGGTCGAAAAGGCCGGTGTCGTGCACGCAGGTGTGGGCAAGGCATCGTTCGACGAGGCCAAGCTGGTCGAAAACGTGCGCGCCTTTGTCGGTGCCGTGGCCAAGGCCAAGCCTGCGGGTGCCAAGGGCACCTATATGAAGAAAATCGCGCTGAGCTCGACAATGGGACCTGGCGTCACCATTGATGTTGCCAGCGCGACCGGCGAATAACATCGCCGCACAGGAATTTGGAGCTTCGGCTCCAGATGGCGGGGCCGCAACACTTGGCCCCGTCCTGTCCGAGACGGAGGGTTCAGGCAATAGCCTGAATAATTCCTTCCTGAGATGGGAAACGAGACATATTGCACCTTCGGGTGGTTTTGGCTCGGGACCCTGAAATTGGACCCGAATGCCCCGTGACCAATATGCGGGGTGAAACTGAGCCGGGGGGAAACTCCCATACTTGGAGTGAAACTGTGGATAGAGCCCAGAAAGAGAAAGTGGTCGAGGAACTCGGCCAGATCTTTGAAAGCTCTGGCGTCGTCGTGGTAAGCCACTACGTCGGACTGACAGTTGCCGAGATGCAGGACCTGCGCGCGCGTGCACGCGAAGCGGGTGGGTCTGTGCGTGTTGCCAAGAACAGGCTCGCCAAGATCGCCCTTGAGGGTAAGCCGTGTGAGTCCATCACATCGCTCCTGACGGGCATGACCGTTCTGACCTATTCCGAGGATCCTGTGGCTGCGGCCAAGGTAGCCGAGGATTTCGCCAAGGAAAACAAGAAGTTTGAAATTCTTGGCGGCGCAATGGGTGAGAATGCGTTGGACCGGGCCGGTGTGCAGGCCGTATCGAAAATGCCGTCTCGCGAGGAGCTTATCGCTACCATCGCAGGCATGCTCGGTGCACCTGCAAGCAACATCGCCGGGGCCATTGGCGCACCTGCAAGCAACATCGCGTCCATCTTGTCCACCATCGAGGACAAGGCGGCCGCCTGAGCAACGTAAGTCCGGCACGTGGGTGAACACGCGTCGTTGGAACACACGAACTGTAAACGGAAAGAGCTGATAAAATGGCTGATCTGAAGAAGCTGGCAGAAGAGATCGTTGGTCTGACCCTGCTGGAAGCACAAGAACTGAAAACCATCCTCAAGGACGAATACGGCATCGAGCCCGCCGCCGGCGGCGCTGTCATGATGGCGGGTCCTGCTGAAGCCGGTGGCGCAGCCGAGGAAGAAAAGACCGAATTCGACGTCGTTCTGAAGAACGCCGGCGCTTCGAAAATCAACGTGATCAAGGAAGTTCGCGGCATCACCGGTCTGGGCCTGAAAGAAGCCAAGGACCTGGTCGAAGCCGGCGGCAAGATCAAAGAAGGCATCGACAAGGCCGAAGCCGAAGAGATCAAAGGCAAGCTGGAAGCAGCTGGCGCCGAGGTCGAGCTGGCCTGAGCCGGCAGGTGGGGCAACCCGCCGCATGAAATTTGGCTGGATCCGGAGAAATCCGGGTCCAGCCGAACCTGTCTTGGAAAGGGCTTTTGGACAAGCCTTTTCCAAGGCGTGGTTCACGGGATCGGGAGGCTGCCATTCGGGACGGTGGCCATGAATTGATCCGGACACGCTGTCTCGTATGGGCAAGGTGCCAGGGCCCGGCGGCATCCTTGACCGGTGAGAAAACTGAAAGGTGACACCTGATATGGCTCAGTCCTTCCTTGGCCAGAAACGTCTTCGTAAATATTACGGTAGAATCCGTGAAGTGCTGGAAATGCCGAACCTCATCGAGGTTCAGAAATCCAGCTATGACCTGTTCCTGAATTCCGGTGACGCGCCACAGCCGACCGACGGCGAAGGCATCATGGGCGTGTTCCAGTCGGTTTTCCCGATCAAGGATTTCAACGAGACCAGCGTGCTGGAATTCGTGAAATACGAGCTGGAAAAGCCGAAATACGACGTTGAGGAATGCCAGCAACGCGACATGACCTACAGCGCACCGCTCAAGGTGACGCTGCGGTTGATCGTGTTCGATGTCGACGAGGATACCGGTGCGAAATCGGTCAAGGACATCAAGGAACAGGACGTGTTCATGGGCGACATGCCCCTGATGACGCCCAATGGCACATTCATCGTGAACGGCACCGAACGCGTGATCGTAAGCCAGATGCACCGCTCGCCGGGCGTGTTCTTTGACCATGACAAGGGCAAGACCCACAGCTCGGGCAAGCTGCTTTTTGCCTGCCGCATCATCCCGTATCGCGGCAGCTGGCTCGACTTTGAATTTGATGCCAAGGATATCGTCTATGCGCGCATCGACCGCCGCCGCAAGTTGCCGGTGACGACGCTGCTCTATGCGCTCGGGCTGGATCAGGAAGGCATCATGAATGCCTATTACGATACGGTTTCCTACACGCTGAACAACAATCGAGGCTGGGTGACTCCGTTCTTCCCGGAACGGGTTCGCGGCACGCGTCCGACCTATGACCTCGTCGATGCCAAATCCGGCGAAGTGATTGCCGAGGCCGGCAAGAAAGTGACTCCGCGCGCGGTCAAGAAGCTGATCGATGAAGGAACGGTCAGCGACCTCTTGGTGCCGTTTGATCACATCGTCGGCAAGTTCGTCGCCAAGGATATCATCAACGAGGAAACCGGCGCGATCTATGTCGAGGCCGGGGACGAGTTGACGCTGGAATACGACAAGGATGGCGACCTGATCGGCGGCACCGTCAAGGACCTGATCGATGCGGGTATCACCGACATTCCGGTTCTTGACATCGACAATGTCAATGTCGGCCCCTACATCCGCAACACAATGGCGCAGGACAAGAACATGAACCGGGAAACCGCGCTCATGGATATCTATCGCGTCATGCGCCCGGGCGAGCCGCCCACCGTTGAAGCGGCGAGCGCGCTGTTTGACACGCTGTTCTTCGACAGCGAGCGTTACGACCTCTCGGCAGTTGGCCGGGTCAAGATGAACATGCGTCTCGCGCTGGATGCGGAAGACACCATGCGCACCCTGCGCCGCGAAGACATCGTTGCCTGCATCAAGGCGCTGGTGGAATTGCGCGATGGCCATGGCGACGTGGATGACATCGACCACCTGGGCAACCGTCGCGTGCGGTCGGTCGGCGAGTTGATGGAAAATCAGTACCGCGTGGGTCTGCTGCGCATGGAGCGCGCGATCAAGGAACGCATGTCTTCGGTCGAAATCGACACGGTGATGCCGCAGGATCTGATCAACGCGAAACCGGCGGCCGCCGCGGTGCGCGAATTCTTCGGCTCGTCGCAGTTGTCGCAGTTCATGGACCAGACCAACCCGCTGTCCGAGGTGACGCACAAGCGCCGCCTGTCGGCGCTTGGGCCGGGCGGTCTGACGCGCGAGCGCGCGGGGTTCGAGGTGCGCGACGTTCACCCGACCCACTATGGCCGCATGTGCCCGATCGAGACGCCGGAAGGGCCGAATATCGGTCTGATCAACTCACTGGCGACCTTTGCCCGCGTGAACAAGTACGGCTTCATCGAAACTCCGTACCGCGTGGTCAAGGAAGGTCACGTGACGGACGAAGTGCACTACATGTCCGCCACCGAGGAAATGCGTCACACCGTGGCACAGGCCAACGCGTCGCTGGACGAGAGCGGCAATTTCATCAACGAACTGGTGAGCACGCGCCAGTCCGGCGACTATACGCTGGCGCCGCGCGAGAATGTCGACCTGATCGACGTTAGCCCGAAACAGCTCGTTTCGGTGGCCGCGTCGCTGATTCCGTTCCTTGAAAACGACGACGCCAACCGCGCCCTGATGGGGTCGAACATGCAGCGTCAGGCGGTTCCGCTGCTGCGGGCCGAGGCACCGCTGGTCGGGACCGGCATCGAAGAGGTTGTGGCGCGGGATTCCGGTGCTGCGATCATGGCGAAACGCGCCGGCGTCATCGACCAGGTCGATGCGCAGCGGATCGTGATCCGGGCCACCGAAGATCTGGAACTGGGCGACGCGGGTGTGGATATCTACCGCATGCGCAAGTTCCAGCGGTCGAACCAGAACACCTGCATCAACCAGCGTCCGCTGGTCAAGGTCGGGGATCCGGTGCAGAAGGGGCAGGTGATCGCCGATGGTCCGTCCACCGATATCGGTGAACTGGCGCTCGGCAAGAACGTGGTCGTCGCCTTCATGCCGTGGAACGGCTACAACTACGAAGACTCGATCCTGATCTCCGAGCGCATCGCGCAGGACGACGTGTTTACCTCGATCCATATCGAGGAATTCGAAGTCGCCGCCCGCGATACCAAGCTCGGGCCGGAAGAGATCACCCGCGACATTCCCAATGTCGGTGAAGAGGCGCTGCGCAACCTCGATGAGGCCGGCATCGTCTATATCGGTGCGGATGTGGAACCGGGCGATATTCTCGTCGGCAAGATCACTCCCAAGGGCGAGAGCCCGATGACGCCGGAAGAGAAGCTCCTCCGTGCCATCTTCGGCGAAAAGGCGAGCGACGTGCGCGACACCTCGCTGCGCGTCAAGCCGGGCGATTTTGGCACCGTTGTCGAAGTGCGTGTGTTCAACCGCCACGGTGTGGAAAAGGACGAGCGTGCCCTGCAGATCGAGCGCGAAGAGGTCGAACGCCTTGCCCGCGACCGTGACGACGAGCTGGCTATTCTCGACCGCAACATCTATGCGCGCCTGAAATCCGTCATCATGGGCAAGACGGTTGCCAAGGGGCCGAAAGGCATCAAGACCGGGTCCGAAGTGACCGAGGATCTGTTGGCAACCCTGAGCCGTGGACAATGGTGGCAGCTTGCCCTGCATGAAGAGGATGACGCCAAGATCGTCGAAGCCCTGCACGAGCAGTACGAGGCGCAGAAGCGCGCCCTTGATGCGCGTTTTGAAGACAAGGTCGAAAAGGTCCGTCGCGGCGACGATCTGCCCCCGGGCGTGATGAAGATGGTCAAGGTGTTCGTGGCGGTGAAGCGCAAGCTGCAACCGGGCGACAAGATGGCCGGACGTCACGGCAACAAGGGTGTGATTTCCAAGGTTGTCCCGATGGAAGACATGCCGTTCCTCGCGGATGGTACGCCGGTCGATTTCTGTCTGAACCCGCTGGGCGTGCCGTCGCGTATGAACGTCGGTCAGATCCTTGAGACCCACATGGGATGGGCCGCGCGCGGCCTGGGGCTCAACATCGACGAAGCGATGCAGGAATACCGGCGCTCGGGCGATCTGACACCGGTACGCGAAGCGATGAAGCTGGCCTATGGCGACGATGTCTATGACGAAGGCATCAGCGGCATGGACGAGGATCAGCTTGTCGAAGCGGCGGGGAACGTGACCCGCGGTGTGCCGATCGCGACGCCGGTTTTCGACGGTGCGAAAGAGGCCGATGTCAACAACGCGCTGCTGCGCGCCGGGTTCAGCGAATCCGGTCAGTCGGTGCTTTACGATGGCCGGACCGGCGAGCAATTCGCACGGCCTGTCACCGTGGGCGTCAAGTACCTGCTCAAGCTGCACCACCTGGTCGACGACAAGATCCACGCGCGTTCGACCGGACCGTACTCGCTCGTGACCCAGCAGCCGCTGGGCGGTAAGGCGCAGTTCGGTGGCCAGCGCTTTGGGGAAATGGAAGTCTGGGCTCTGGAAGCCTATGGCGCTGCATACACCCTGCAGGAAATGCTGACCGTGAAATCGGACGACGTTGCCGGACGGACCAAGGTCTATGAAAGCATCGTCAAGGGCGAGGACAACTTTGAAGCCGGCGTGCCGGAATCCTTCAACGTTCTCGTGAAAGAGGTCCGGGGTCTCGGCCTGAACATGGAACTCCTGGATGCGGAGGAAGAGTAGGGGCGGTTTCGCCCCAAACTCATCCCATCCCAATGTGTAAGGACGCAAAATGAACCAGGAACTGACCAACAACCCGTTTAACCCGCTGACGCCGCCCAAGGTCTTTGACGAGATCAAGGTGTCGCTGGCGTCGCCGGAACGCATCCTGTCGTGGTCGTATGGCGAGATCAAGAAGCCGGAAACCATCAACTACCGCACGTTCAAGCCCGAGCGTGACGGCCTGTTCTGTGCGCGTATCTTTGGCCCGATCAAGGATTACGAATGTCTGTGCGGCAAATACAAGCGGATGAAATATCGCGGCGTCGTCTGCGAGAAATGCGGTGTGGAAGTCACGCTGCAAAAGGTTCGCCGCGAGCGCATGGGCCACATCGAACTGGCGGCACCCGTTGCGCATATCTGGTTCCTGAAATCGCTGCCGTCCCGCATCGGCCTGATGCTGGACATGACTCTGCGTGATCTGGAGCGGGTTCTGTATTTCGAAAACTACGTTGTCATCGAGCCGGGTCTGACCGACCTGCAATACGGCCAGATGATGACCGAAGAAGAGTACATGGACGCACAGGATGCCTATGGAATGGACGCCTTCACCGCCAATATTGGCGCCGAGGCGATCCGCGAAATGCTGGCGGCCATCGATCTTGAGCAAGAGGCCGAAACTCTGCGCGCCGATCTGAAAGAGGCGACAGGCGAACTGAAGCCCAAGAAGATCATCAAGCGTCTAAAAGTGGTGGAATCCTTCCTTGAATCCGGCAACCGCCCGGAATGGATGGTTCTGACCGTGATTCCGGTGATCCCGCCAGAACTGCGCCCGCTGGTGCCGCTGGACGGCGGTCGTTTCGCGACCTCCGACCTGAATGACCTGTATCGCCGGGTCATCAACCGGAACAACCGTCTGAAGCGTCTGATCGAACTGCGTGCGCCCGATATCATTGTCCGTAACGAAAAGCGGATGCTGCAGGAATCGGTCGATGCGCTGTTTGACAATGGCCGCCGTGGCCGCGTGATCACCGGCGCCAACAAGCGTCCGCTGAAATCGCTGTCGGACATGCTCAAGGGCAAGCAGGGTCGCTTCCGCCAGAACCTTCTGGGGAAACGGGTCGACTTCTCGGGCCGGTCGGTCATCGTGACCGGTCCGGAGCTCAAGCTGCACCAATGCGGCCTGCCCAAGAAGATGGCGCTGGAACTGTTCAAGCCGTTCATCTACTCGCGGCTTGAGGCCAAGGGGCTGTCGTCGACCGTGAAACAGGCAAAGAAACTCGTCGAGAAAGAACGTCCCGAAGTCTGGGACATTCTTGACGAGGTGATCCGCGAACATCCGGTCATGCTGAACCGTGCGCCGACGCTGCACCGTCTCGGCATTCAGGCGTTCGAACCGGTTCTGATCGAGGGCAAGGCGATCCAGTTGCACCCGCTGGTCTGTTCGGCGTTCAACGCTGACTTTGACGGTGACCAGATGGCCGTTCACGTACCGCTGAGCCTTGAGGCACAGCTCGAGGCGCGTGTTCTGATGATGTCGACGAACAACGTTCTGTCGCCCGCCAACGGTGCGCCGATCATCGTTCCGTCGCAGGACATGATCCTGGGCCTTTACTATGTCACGCTGGAACGCGAAGGCATGAAGGGCGAGGGCAAGATCTTTGGGTCGATCGAAGAGGTCCAGCACGCGCTGGACGCGGGCGAAGTGCATCTGCATTCCAAGATCACCGCGCGCGTGACCCAGATCGACGATGAGGGCAACGAGGTTCAGAAGCGGTACGAAACCACCCCGGGCCGCGTGCGTCTGGGGGCGTTGCTGCCGTTGAATGCCAAGGCACCGTTCGAACTGGTCAACCGTCTGCTGCGCAAGAAGGAAGTGCAGCAGGTCATCGACACTGTCTATCGCTATTGCGGCCAGAAAGAGTCGGTCATCTTCTGTGACCAGATCATGACCATGGGCTTCCGCGAGGCATTCAAGGCGGGCATCTCGTTCGGCAAGGACGACATGCTGATCCCGGACGCCAAGTGGCCGATCGTCGAAGAGACCCGCGAGCAGGTCAAGGATTTCGAACAGCAGTACATGGACGGCCTGATCACTCAGGGCGAAAAGTACAACAAGGTTGTCGATGCCTGGTCCAAGTGTAACGACCGCGTCACCGAAGCGATGATGGGGTCGATCTCTGACAGCGGGCGTGACGCAGACGGTTCCGAAAAGGAACCGAACAGCGTCTACATGATGGCGCATTCCGGGGCCCGTGGCTCGGTAACGCAGATGAAGCAGCTGGGCGGTATGCGCGGCCTGATGGCCAAGCCGAACGGCGACATCATCGAAACCCCGATCATCTCGAACTTCAAGGAAGGTCTGACCGTTCTTGAATACTTCAACTCGACCCACGGCGCCCGCAAGGGTCTGTCCGATACCGCGTTGAAAACGGCGAACTCGGGATACCTGACCCGGCGTCTGGTGGACGTGGCGCAGGATTGCATCGTGCGCATGCATGACTGTGGCACCGAAGCGGCGATCACGGCCGAACCGGCGGTGAACGACGGCGAAGTCGTGGCATCGCTGGCCGAACGTGTGCTGGGACGGGTTGCGGCGGATGACATCGTCAAGCCGGGCACCGACGAGGTTCTGGTGTCGCAAGGACAGATCATCGACGAACGGATGGCGGATGCGATCGACGAGGCGAACGTGCAGACCGCGCGGATCCGCAGCCCGCTGACCTGCGAGGCCGAAGAGGGCGTCTGTGCCATGTGCTATGGCCGTGATCTCGCTCGCGGTACGCTGGTGAACCAGGGCGAAGCGGTCGGCATCATCGCGGCGCAGTCCATCGGCGAGCCGGGAACCCAGCTGACCATGCGGACCTTCCACATCGGCGGCGTTGCGCAGGGTGGCCAGCAGTCGTTCCAGGAAACCGGTCAGGATGGTGTCGTCGCCTTCGAGAATCCGCAGATTCTCGAAAACGCGTCGGGCGAAATGCTGGTGATGGGCCGGAACATGAAGATCGTCATCAATGACGAGCACGGTGAAGAGCGTGCGAGCTTCAAGCTCAGCTATGGCTCCAAGCTGTTCGTCAAGGAAGGCGAGTCTGTCAAGCGTGGCCAGAAGCTGTTCGAATGGGATCCGTATACCCTGCCGATCATCGCGGAAAAGGCCGGTACGGCGAAGTTCGTCGATCTGGTCAGCGGTATCGCTGTGCGCGATGAAACCGACGATGCGACCGGTATGACCCAGAAGATCGTGATCGACTGGCGGGCCGCACCCAAGGGGAATGAGCTCAAGCCCGAGATCATCCTTGTCGACACCGATGGCGAACCGGTCCGCAACGATGCGGGCAACCCGGTGACCTATCCGATGTCCGTGGACGCGGTTCTGTCGATCGAGGATGGTGCCGAGGTCAAGGCCGGTGACGTGGTTGCGCGTATTCCGCGTGAAGGGTCCAAGACCAAGGACATCACCGGTGGTCTGCCGCGCGTGGCGGAACTGTTCGAAGCGCGTCGTCCGAAAGATCACGCGATCATCGCCGAAATCGATGGTTACGTGCGCTTTGGGCGCGACTACAAGAACAAGCGCCGCATCAGCATCGAACCTGTGGACGAAACGCTGGAACCGGCGGAATACATGGTGCCGAAAGGCAAGCATATTCCGGTGCAGGAAGGCGACTTCATCCAGAAGGGCGACTACATCATGGACGGCAACCCGGCGCCGCATGACATCCTGTCGATCATGGGTGTCGAGGCACTGGCCGATTACATGATCCACGAAGTGCAGGACGTCTACCGGCTTCAGGGTGTGAAGATCAACGACAAGCACATCGAGGTGATCGTTCGCCAGATGCTGCAAAAGTGGGAGATCCAGGATTCCGGCGACACGACGCTGCTCAAAGGCGAGCACGTGGACAAGCAGGAATTTGATCACGCCAATGAAAAGGCGCTGTCCAAGAATGGTCGTCCGGCACAGGGTGAGCCGATCCTTCTGGGGATCACCAAGGCCAGCCTGCAGACCCGCAGCTTTATCTCTGCGGCGTCGTTCCAGGAGACCACCCGCGTTCTGACCGAAGCATCGGTTCAGGGCAAGAAGGACAAGCTGGTCGGTCTCAAGGAGAACGTGATCGTGGGTCGCCTGATCCCGGCCGGGACAGGTGGCGCCACCCAGCGTGTGCGTCGTATCGCGACCGAGCGGGACAACGTGGTGATCGATGCGCGCCGCGAAGAGGCCGAGGCGGCAGCAGCCCTGGCGGCTCCGACCGACGCGGACATCATCGACGCCGATGCCTTTGATCCGATGGCCGAAACACCGGAAAGCCGCGATTGATCCGCTGAGCGGGTCATCGCCAGTAAGGGATGGCCCCTCGCGCCGTGATGCGCGGGGGGCTTTTTTTCGAGCAAAGCAGGGAAATGTCGCTCTGTGCTTGATATGCGCGCCGTTTTGCGCTTGACCGGTCTGGCAAGAGGGGGCGTGGCTCCCGCCGGACGGAGCAATCAATGTCGCCGAACCTGCATGGCTCGCTGCTGATGATGGCAAGCATGGCCGCGTTCACCCTGAACGACGCCTGCATCAAGGCGACCGACAACCAATTGCCCCTGTTTCAGTTGCTGACGCTGCGGGGCATCGTGACGACCTTGCTGATCTATCTGCTGGCGCGCCATCTCGGGACGTTGCGTTTTGATCTGTCGCATCGTGACTGGATGCTGGTCGCGCTGCGGTCGGTTGCCGAGATCGCGGCGGCCTACTTCTTTTTGACCGCGCTGATGAACATGCCGCTGGCCAATGTCACGGCGGTGCTACAGGTGCTGCCGCTGACCGTGACCCTCGGCGCTGCGCTGTTCTTTGGTGATCCGGTCGGCTGGCGGCGCATGAGCGCGATCATGGTTGGATTCTGTGGCATGTTGCTGATCGTGCGGCCGGGTCCGAACGGGTTTGACATCGACTCGATTTATGCGCTTGCCGCCGTGCTTTGCGTGACGATCCGCGATCTCGCGACGCGGCGCATGTCGGCATCGGTGCCCTCGATGACGGTGACGCTTGTTGCGTCACTTGCCGTGTTGCTGTTCTTTGGGCTCGGTTCCATCGGCAGTGATTGGCAGCCGCTCGACCTGCGGCTGACGCTGCTCATTGCCGGCGCGTCCTTCTTCATTCTCGGGGGGTACTTGTTCAGCGTGATGGTGATGCGCGTGGGCGATATCGCGGTGGTTGCGCCCTTCCGCTATACCGGGCTGTTGTGGGCGCTGGCTCTGGGCTGGCTGGTTTTCGGCGATTGGCCCTCCGATCTCACGTTGCTGGGGGCCGCGATCGTCGTGGCCACCGGCGTGTTCACGCTCTACCGCGAACGCGCGGTCAGGCCCGTGAAATCAGCGGGGCGCTGAAAACACCCTGCGGACATGGTCGGAGTCGATTCCGTAGGTCATCTGGAACAACAGTTCCCCCTTGGCATCCAGCGGCGTCAGCGCAGCGGGCTTGGCGGCTTTCTTGAACCGCGAGTCGTTGAAACGGTTGAACCCGCGCAGCATCATGTCCTCACCGGTAAACGTGACTGTCGGCATCGCACGAAACAGCTTGCCATGGCTGTAGTTCATCACCGACGTCTTGACATCCGGGCGCAGCATGAGCGCAAGGGCAGGGGTCCAGTACGGGGTCTGGATCGGCATTGCGTCGATCCCTTCAGGTCCCGGTCGGGCGATGTACCCCTGGTTGAAGTCGATGGCGACATGCCGGTGATTGCGCAGCAAAGCCGCCACGTCGCGGGCCGCATCCCTGAGCTTTTCGACATAGGTAAAAGCCACCGCATCGTCATCATCCAGTCGAAATTGCAGGCATGGTTCGTGGCTGGCGACCCGATGCAGGTTGATCACCTTTTGCATGGTTCCGCGGTGCTCACCGGGCGGATAGGCGAGGATCACGGCCTGTGGAATGTCGGCCACCAGCGCCTGCAGCCGTTGCCGGTATATGTCCGGAAGGCTTTCGCCCGTGAGGATGAGAAAGGTAAATTCCGGATCGGATTGGGCGCGGATCCCCGGCAAGGTGATCGTTTCGAAGTACCGGAATCTTTCCTCCAGCCGCTCTGGCGCATAGAGATAGGCGATGCGGTCTTCCACGCTTTCGTGTTCAACCTGAAACCCGCCGATGGCAGGATAGGAAAAGCGGCAAAGACCGATGACCTGCATGGACGTCCCACGATGTCGCGACATCCCAACTCTTGCAGCGTCCGGCGGTGGGATGCAAGAACCGAACACGGCGTCGGGCCTTTCCTGATTCCGCACCATGACCGGCCCGCCAGCGCGGTGAAAACGCCGCAGCGTCATCAGCGTGCGGCATCAGCCAGCCGATGTCCCGCATCGGCCGGGGGCTGTTGACACGCTCGGCGACTCCACTTATACGCCGGTTTCATCTCGGCTTTGGGGGTCGCCCCAGCTGTCGAAATCTATACTGAAGTGGTCACGATCCGGGCACCTGTCGCTCCGATCCTCTGTATACCCACCGCGTCGTTCACCTCGGAATGGGAACGATTGCGGTTTTTGCGCTTGCGGACGCGTAAGTTGCGAAGAATTTGAACCGCACGCACATGCGTGCATGACATGTATGTTGCGAAACGGGGAAAGAACCGGAATGCCAACGATCCAACAGCTGATCCGCAAGCCGCGGCAGCCTAAAATCAAACGATCCAAGTCCATGCATCTGCAGGAATGTCCGCAGAAGCGTGGCGTCTGCACGCGCGTATATACCACGACGCCGAAGAAGCCGAACTCCGCGATGCGGAAGGTGGCCAAGGTGCGCCTGACCAACGGTTTCGAGGTCATCTCGTATATTCCGGGTGAGAGCCACAACCTTCAGGAGCACTCGGTTGTCCTGATCCGCGGCGGTCGCGTCAAAGACCTTCCCGGTGTGCGCTATCACATCCTGCGCGGTGTTCTGGATACGCAGGGCGTCAAAGACCGTAAGCAACGTCGTTCGAAATACGGCGCCAAGCGTCCCAAGTAAGAAGGAGAGGCTGATATGTCACGTCGTCACGCCGCCGAAAAACGCGAAGTCCTGCCCGACGCCAAGTTCGGCGATACGGTTCTGACCAAGTTCATGAACAACCTGATGATCGACGGCAAGAAATCCGTCGCCGAGCGCATCGTCTACAACGCGATGGATCGTGTTGAAACCAAGATCAAGCGCTCGCCCGTCGAGGTGTTCCACGAAGCACTCGACAACATCAAACCCAGCGTCGAAGTCCGCTCGCGCCGTGTGGGTGGCGCCACCTACCAGGTGCCGGTCGAGGTGCGCCCCGAGCGCCGCGAAGCACTGGCCATCCGCTGGTTGATCAAGGCGAGCCGCGCCCGCAATGAAAACACCATGGAAGAGCGTCTCGCCGGCGAACTCCTGGACGCCGTGCAATCCCGCGGTTCCGCGGTGAAAAAGCGCGAAGACACCCACAAGATGGCCGAGGCGAACAAAGCCTTCAGCCACTACCGCTGGTAAACCCTCAGAGGTATTGAACTCATGGCACGCGATTATCCGCTAGACCGCTACCGCAACTTCGGCATCATGGCCCATATCGATGCAGGCAAGACCACCTGCTCCGAACGGATCCTGTTCTACACCGGCAAATCCCACAACATCGGTGAGGTGCACGATGGTGCGGCCACCATGGACTGGATGGAGCAGGAGCAGGAACGCGGGATCACCATCACTTCGGCTGCGACGACCACCTTCTGGGAGCGCACGGAAGACGGCCAGACCGCCGATTCGCCCAAGCACCGCCTGAACATCATCGACACGCCCGGCCACGTTGACTTCACCATCGAAGTCGAGCGTTCGCTGGCGGTTCTCGACGGTGCTGTCTGTGTTCTCGACGCCAACGCCGGTGTCGAGCCCCAGACCGAAACCGTCTGGCGCCAGGCGGACCGTTACAAGGTTCCGCGGATGGTGTTCGTTAACAAGATGGACAAGATCGGTGCCGATTTCTTCAACTGCGTTCGCATGATCGAAGACCGCACCGGTGCGCGTGCTGTTCCGGTCGGTATTCCGATCGGTTCCGAGAACGAACTGGAGGGCCTGATCGACCTCGTGACCATGGAAGAGTGGCTGTGGCAGGGCGAAGACCTCGGCGCAAGCTGGGTCAAGGCCCCGATTCGCGACAGCCTCAAGGACCTGGCCGACGAATGGCGCGGCAAGATGATCGAAGCGGCCGTCGAGGAAGACGACGACGCGATGATGGAATACCTCGAAGGGAACGAGCCCGACGTGCCGACCCTGCGCAAACTGCTGCGCAAGGGCACGCTCGCGCTGCACTTCGTACCGGTTCTGGGCGGTTCCGCGTTCAAGAACAAGGGTGTCCAGCCGCTGCTCAACGCCGTGATCGACTATCTGCCCAGCCCGCTGGACGTTGTCGATTACATGGGCTTCAAGCCCGGCGACGAGGAAGAAGTTCGTAACATCGCGCGCCGCGCGGATGACAACATGGCCTTCTCGGCACTGGCGTTCAAGATCATGAACGACCCGTTTGTCGGCTCGCTGACCTTTACCCGCATCTATTCCGGTACGCTGGAAAAGGGCGCGACGCTTCTGAACTCGACCAAGGGCAAGAAAGAGCGCGTTGGCCGGATGATGATGATGCACTCCAACAACCGCGAGGAAATCACCGAAGCGTTTGCGGGCGACATCATCGCGCTGGCGGGTCTCAAGGACACCACGACCGGTGACACGCTCTGTGCGGTCAACGATCCGGTCGTGCTGGAGACCATGACCTTCCCCGATCCGGTCATCGAGATCGCGGTCGAGCCGAAAACCAAGGCCGACCAGGAGAAGATGTCGCAAGGTCTGGCGCGTCTCGCCGCCGAAGACCCGTCCTTCCGCGTGGAAACCGACCTGGAATCCGGTCAGACCATCATGAAGGGCATGGGCGAACTTCACCTGGATATCCTGGTGGATCGTCTCAAGCGTGAATTCAAGGTCGAAGCCAATATCGGTGCGCCCCAGGTGGCCTATCGCGAGACCATCGGTCACGAGGTCGAACACACCTACACCCACAAGAAACAGTCGGGTGGTTCGGGTCAGTTCGCCGAAGTGAAGATGATCATCTCGCCGACAGAAGCCGGCGAAGGCTATTCCTTCGAAAGCCGCATCGTTGGTGGTGCCGTTCCCAAGGAATACATCCCGGGTGTTGAGAAGGGCATCAACTCGGTCATGGACAGCGGGCCGCTCGCCGGCTTCCCGGTGATCGACTTTAAGGTCGCCCTGATCGACGGCAAATTCCACGACGTCGACTCGAGCGTTCTGGCCTTTGAAATCGCCGCACGCATGTGCATGCGCGAAGGCATGAAGAAAGCCGGCGCCAAGCTGCTGGAACCGATCATGAAGGTCGAGGTGATCACGCCGGAAGAGTATACCGGTGGTATCATCGGCGATCTGACCAGCCGTCGCGGACAGGTGACCGGACAGGAGAGCCGCGGCAACGCGATCGCCATCGACGCGATGGTGCCGCTGGCCAATATGTTCGGCTATATCAACACGTTGCGTTCGATGAGCTCGGGCCGTGCGAACTTTACCATGCAGTTCGATCACTACGATCCGGTTCCGCAGAACATCAGCGACGAGATCCAGGCGAAATACGCATAATTATTGAAGGCAGCAGTATGATAAATCGTAGAAGTCTGGTTGTTTTTTGCGCGGCAGTACTGCTTTCGGCATGTAGCCTGCCGGGTCAGGACATGGTTGTGACCCCGCAGGTATCCGAGCGATTGGACGTCCAGAGCGTGAGTGTGAATATTGGGCCGGAAAGTGAGCCCGATTTGGCACTCCGAGGCGAATCGTTCAAAAGGAATTTCCAGAACAAGATTGTTTCTGGGCTACAGTCCAAGGGATCCGTCGGCGATCTGCCTGTGCGGGTAGTTGTAAATGTGACGTCGCTATACATCAAGCCATCGAAGGGTAGCTCAGCATCCGGGACATTTAGCGTTGTCGAAGCCGGGACCGGCAAAACGATATCTGGCCCAAATGAGTTCTCATCCCGGACACCAGCCCCAACCAGCACCGGTGGCGGCGGGCTTTTGGGGATGGCTTTGGTCAGCGCGATGAAGGGCATAGCCGATACGAACAAAACCGCTTTAAGGGTGGAGATCGAAGAACTCGGCGGTAGTGTGAGTTCGCGGATCAAGAGAATGATATTCGGTTAGCCTTAAAGGGCGAGCCCGACCAGACGAAGCTATAAAGGAGGCCATCATGGCAAAGGAAAAGTTTGAGCGTACAAAACCGCACGTCAACATCGGCACGATTGGCCATGTTGACCACGGGAAGACGACGCTGACCGCGGCAATCACCAAGTATTTCGGTGACTTCAAGGCCTATGACCAGATCGACGGC
>NZ_JBGFGP010000071.1:0-5933 GCF_041224545.1 Sedimentitalea sp. XS_ASV28
GCCGTCGGCATGCCCGCCTCTTGCTCCTTGATCATCCCGATAATCTGCGCCTCGGTAAAACGGCTCTTTCGCATTCGTCTGCTCCTTCAAGGTTGGGCAGACTCTACATCATGATGAGGGATTTCGCGGGGGGCAGGTCAATGCTGATATCCCGCATCGAAACCGTGCCGCTTCGAAGATAGCAACGCTCAAGATACGAAAACCGCGTCATAGACGTCGACAATACGCGTTGCACGTTCGCGAATGTCACTGGCGGTGAAACCCGGCTTGTACAGCGCACTGCCGATTCCGAACCCATCCGCGCCGGCGGCTTTCCACTCGGCAAAATTCTCAGGTCCAGCCCCGCCCACGGCAAACACCTCGGTCCCCTTTGGCAGCACGGCACGCATGGCCCTGACCCCATCGGTTCCGATCAGGTTGCCGGGAAAGAGCTTGAGACCATCGGCCCCGTGGCGTAGCGCGGTAAAACACTCGGTCGGCGTCATGACACCGGGAAACGACAGCATGCCCGCGGCCTTGGTCGCGTCTATCACCGTGGGATTGCAGTCCGGTGAAACCACAAATGCGCCGCCGATATCGCAAAGCCGCGTGACATCCTGCGGCGCCAGGACGGTTCCCGCGCCGATCAGCGCATCATCGCCAAAGCCACGCACCATCCGGCCAATGCTGTCGAACGGTTCCGGGGAATTCAATGGCACCTCGATCCTGGTAATGCCGCATTCGATCAGAACCCCCGCCAATTCGTGCGCCTCGGGTGGGGTTATCCCGCGCAGAATCGCGATTATTTTCCGGGTCATGTCTGGTCTACCTTCCAGCTTTCATAGACAGCCCGCAGGCCCGCGAGTGTCATCGCATCGCCATTGGCGAGCTCCACCGGAACACTCTGCCGCCCGAGTGCGGTCTGATAGAGCGTAGAAAGGGCCGGGTCGCCAACAATCGCGATCCGCTGCCCGAGCCAATAGGGCCGTGCGCCCGCCAGTTCGACACCGATCAGTTGCCCGGAGAGACGCGCCCGCGCGACACCTGCCGGCATGTCGTTGACCAGCGTTTCCGCGCGCAACCCGAACAACCGCGACGCCAGGTTCTGCGGTGCGCCAAGCGCATCATCAATCGCATCGGCAAAGGCCGCATCGTCCCAACCAGACGTCTGAACCGAATGGCGCAGCACGGATCTGTCCGATAGCAATGCGAATATTTCACCGGTCATGTAGGTACGAAAACTCACCACCTCGCCCGCGCTGATCTGGACCCATTTGGTATGGGTACCCGGCAGGCAAAGCACCCCGTCAAAATCGGGGTGCCGGGCAATGAAACCTGCGATCTGGGTTTCTTCGCCGCGCATCACGTCAGCGGGTGCGGTTTGCTTCATTCCCGGCAGGATCATCGGTGCGATGCGCGGGTCGCGCGCCCTGACCATCGTGGCCTGCCCGATACCCGGTGGCGCAGAGGGCACGGTGACATAGGCCGCTTCCTGCCAGCCCTGCCGCGCACCGACCATGCCACAACAAATGACCGGCACCGTGTCATCTCCGAGATACGGTGCGACAAGCCCGAGCAGCGCAGCTTCGAATTCATCGGGGACCAGCGACCCCATGCCGTGATCTGATCCCAATTGCGCGATGACCGCCTGATCAGAGTTCAAGACCCACACACGGAGATTGGAGGTGCCCCAGTCCACCGCGACCCAGTCTGCAAGTTCGGACACGCCCATCCACCCCCTTGTTACGACACCGCCGTCAAAGATCGGAGCCCGGCCCGACATCGTGCCGCCGGTATCGGGTGCAAGCAACAAGACCGCATCCACGATACCTCGAGTGGCCAGCGTTCATTTCACGCATTGCCGTTAGACATAAGCCGCGTGCCTCCCGGGTGTCACCCACATTTGCTTTTCGGTTAACACTCGACCCGACGCAAGCGCATTGACGCGAACACGGTCCACAAACGCAGTGTCTTCGGGTTTTGCCCTGGGACCCTGCCTTTGACTTACGTCCGTCAGAGAAGTCCTGCGCCTCGAAACGAAAATTCTTCTTCCTTGCCGATCACCACATGATCATGGATTGCGACGCTGATGGTTTTGCACGCGGCATCAATCTGCTGCGTCATCTGGATGTCTTCCTGGCTTGGCGTTGGATCACCCGAAGGATGATTGTGGACGAGGATGATCGCCCCGGCGTTCAACTCCAGCGCGCGCTTGACGATCTCGCGCGGATAGACCGGCACATGATCGACCGTTCCCGTGGCCTGTTCCTCGTCGGCGATGATCGTATTCTTGCGGTCGAGAAAGAGGATACGGAACTGCTCGGTTTCGCGATGCGCCATCGACGTGCGGCAATAGTCGATCAGGTCATCCCAGGATGTGAGAACGCAGCGATCCAGAACCTTTGCCCGCGCCATGCGTTGCGCAAAAGCCTCGGCGATACGCAATTGCAGATACACCCGGTCTGTCGCCCCCTCCACCTGCAACAGGCGATGTTCAGATGCGGCGACAACACCGTTCAGATCCCCGAATGCGGCAAGCAGGCGTTTGGCAAGCGGCTTCACATCAATCCGTGGAATGGCGTTGAACAGCAGCAATTCGAGGATTTCGTATTCCGGCATGGGTTTGTGCCCTCCGGTGAGAAAGCGGGTTCTCAGCCTTTCGCGATGGCCCCAGTAATGCGGCCGCATGTTCCCGTCCTTGTCCGCGACCATGCCACCACCCGCAGACACGGATGGGGATAGCCGGTCATTGCTGCGGCAGGGTCGTGAATAGGCCGGCTCCGTCACGACCCCCGGTGGCGGAATACGGGCATCGAGATCGGCCAGACCGCGCATCGCACTTTCGGAAAACCCGCCGGGTCGCCCGCCATCCTGCGCGTAGTCGGCTGTTGGTTCCTTGCTGCCGAGGCTCCGCCTCGCCTGTTTCGAAAACCGGCTGACGATCCAGCTGGTCATCTTACGGCCCGTGATCGATTGTTCTGCATGAGCGTGTCACCCCTCGATTGCCACTTGCATCATGCTGATCCGGGCAAGGTTAATGCCGGTTTAACGACCAAACATTGAGCGCCGCTTGCCCCTGATTTGCCGACACTGAATCGACCATTTTCATGGATCGGTTTGGCGACGTGGCGGATCATGATGTATGATCGGGAGAGGAACGGTTGTCCGTCAGGGTCAAGCCGGACGGGCCGAAAGACCCTCGCAAGACGTGTTCAAACGTATTTGGCCCCGGCCGAATATCATCGTCCGGGGCCAAATACGTTCAACACGGATCGTGTCAGCCGGCCTTGGTTTCGGCTTCAGCCTTGGGCTCGGCGTCGGCGGCGGGTTCAGCTTCAGCTTCGGGCTCGGTTTCAAGCAGCGCGCGCAGCTTCTCTTCGTCCTCGCGGGAGATCGAGCTGGTGTGGACCTTACCCTTGCCCGCGTACTTCTCGAGGCGTTCCATCACCCTGTCCTGCGTCACGTCGCGGACCAGAACAAAAACGGCGGCATTGTCTTCTTTCAGATCCTCGCCGATCTTCTTCATGAACTCGTCATCGATCCCGTAATCCGAAAGTTTGCCGCTGAGTGCACCGGTACCGGCACCGATGGCGAGGCCCAGGAGCGGGTTGAGGAACATCATACCGACCAAGGTGCCCCACATGCCGCCGGTGAAGGCGCCTGCTGCTGTCAGGTTGAGGGCCTGGTGAAGTTTGACCTTGCCATCGGCGTTACGGGTCACGACGACCGCATCGTCGATGCTGAGAAGGTGATCGGCTTGCATCCGCACCAGATCGGCGCGAAGGTCGAAGGCAGTGGCGTGGTCGTCGAAGATAACAGCGATGAGCTTGGACATTGGACTTCCTTCCTTAGTGGTGGCCGTTGGCGGTGTACCGTGGCCGTTGTTGATGAAAGGAACATAGCGCCCAAAGTGCCGTATGCATAATTAGATAAATTGCACCAGATCATAAAATTACTTATGTTGGGCCATGTCACTCGTTCACCTTAAGACCTTTCTCGAAGTCTACCGCCAGGGAGCGTTCACACGGGCCGCTGGCACTCTTGGGTTGACGCAGCCGGCCGTGACACAGCACATCGCGGCGCTCGAGACGGTTCTGGAACGACAGCTGTTTCAACGCGTGTCGCGTGCGGTCACGCCCACCGACATCGCACATGACCTGGCCCGCCGTATCGGAGATCACCTTGATCTGACAGAAGAAATACTGGCCGAGTTCCGGGCGCGTTCGTCCCGTCTTGCCGGCACCGTTCATCTCTGCGGACCATCGGACATCCTGTCGGACTTGGTCGCACCGCATCTTCATATGTTGTGCGCCGAACGCATCTCGCTCCAGTTGCATCCAACCATCGGCGACGAGATTCGGGATCGACTTCTTTCCGGGAATGCAGATTTCGGGTTTTCCGTCACCCTGCCGCCCGACGATCGGATCGCCCACACCCCGCTGGGGCGCGAGGAACTCATGCTTGTCGCGACCCCTTCCCTCGCCGCCCGGATCGAATCGGAAGACACGCTGTCGCACGGTCTCGAACGGACGCCGTTTCTGAGCTATTCGATCGAACGGGATCTGCTGCGGCAGTGGATCGAACATCACGAACTGGACATCGGCCGGGCCGAAGAAAGCGTCACGGCCCCCGATCTGCGCGCGTTGCGCGGACTGGTCACGGCGGGGCTGGGTTGGTCTGTCCTGCCGCGCTATCTGGTGTCCGAGGCGCTGGAGGCCGGGAAGATCAAGGAGATCGAGGGGCCGAACGGGTGCCTGACCATCGGCTACGAATTGTTCTGGACCAAAGCCTCGGCGCGCACCCCGCGAATTCTGCGTGCACGAGACCTGATCCTCGAAGGCTTCGCTGCGTAATACGCGCCTGGGTCGGGTGATTGATGCCCTGCGCGACATCTGTCCCACCGGCGCGGCAGGCGCCCATGCAAACAATCCGAAAAAACTGTGTCTCTCAATCCGTCAAGTGGCTAGAATGCAAGTATGAATCGGTTTCTCAAGGTGCACGGCCTGACCCAGAGCACACAGGTTTCAACAGATCGCGATAACGATAATCGGTACATTGCCGGTTAAGTGGTCGCATAACGGACCACGGTTGGACAAAATGAGGAGTAAGAAGATGAAGACATGGATTTGGTGGCTGATCGCGGGGGGACTCTCCCTGCTCGGCGGTCTTTTTGCGCTTGCAAATCCGCTGGCGGCAACGCTGACGGCAGAGCTCTTCGCGGGCTGGAGTTTTATACTGGTCGGTATTTTCGTTCTCGTCTCGGCATTCAACGATCAGGGCTGGGGCGCACGCGCCATGGCGATTCTGCTTGGCATTCTGATCCTGCTTTTCGGCATCAGCCTCGTCTCGAATCCGGTGGCCGGAATCATTTCGCTGACGATTGTATCGGGCATCATGCTGTTGATCTTCGGCATCATGCGGATCGTGCTGGCATTTTCGACTGAGCTTTCGCAGATTCGGTGGGCGTTGATCCTCTCGGGCGCTCTGTCTATCATTCTCGCCATCATGATCTTCTCCAATTTTCCGCAATCGGCAGCCGCGGTGCTGGGTATCTTCCTTGCGGTTGAGCTCATATCCAACGGCGTTTCGCTGATTATCCTGGCGATGGCACGCAAGCCCGACACACAAGCAGGATGAAATCCTGATTGCCAATGGTTGTTTCCGATGAACGGAGCACCGGCGCTCTGGTCCTTTGAACCGGTCGTTCGTTTTCGACGGTCATTAATGGTGCCTGAGCGTCGTTAAAGTGTTTCGCGATTAACTGAGACATCTGGTATCACCTAACGCATTGAAATATTTGATTTCATTCAGCGTTAGGTCATGTTGACAAATGACGGATCCAAAGTCGGATTGACGCGATGTCGATGAAGCCCAGGAAGCTTTCAGCCGTCTTATCGTAGCGGGTTGCGACGCGCCGGGCGTTCTTGAGTTTGTTGAAGCACCGCTCAACCATG
>NZ_JBGFGP010000103.1:0-38361 GCF_041224545.1 Sedimentitalea sp. XS_ASV28
CCGAAAATCGTCGACTGGTACATGGACGGAAAGATCGAGATCGACCCCATGATCACCCACAAGATGGGCCTCGAGGACATCAACAAGGGCTTCGACCTCATGCACGAGGGAAAATCAATCAGAGCCGTCGTCGAGTTTTGACCGGCACGGAACCGCAAGCCCGGCCAATCGGCGCGGGGCTTGTGGGCGCGGACCATATGCGCAGACGGAGCTATTTTCGGGTATGACAAACACGCAGAAACCACCGCTTCTGGCGGTTCTGATAGACGCCGACAATATCTCGGCGAAATATGCCGAAGCGATGTTCGAAGAGATCGCCTCGCTGGGCGAAGCCAGCATCCGGCGCATCTATGGCGACTTTGCCGGAGGCGGCCCGCAAGGCTGGACCAAGGACAAGCTGGCGGCGCTCGCGATCGTTCCGCACCAGCAATTTGCCAACACGACCGGCAAGAATGCCAGCGATATCGCACTGGTGATCGACGCGATGGACATCCTGCATTCCGGGCGGTTCGATGGATTTGTCCTCATCTCGTCAGACAGCGATTTCACCCGTCTGGCCAGTCGCATTCGTGAACAGGGGCTCGACGTGTTCGGCATGGGCATGCGCAAGACCCCGGCGGCGTTCGTCAAGGCCTGCAAGCGGTTCATATATGTCGAGAACCTGATTGCCGACATGCAAAAGCCCAAGCCGAAACAGACAAGGACAGACGGGCCCGGCGATGCCCCGACCACGCTGGACGATCCGGTCAAGCTGGTCATCCGGGCGATGGATGCAATCGATCAGGATGACGAATGGTTCACACTCGGGCAGATCGGCCAGTATATCACCGCCGCCAACCCGGACTTTGACACGCGCAGCTATGGCAAACGCAAACTCAGCGACCTGATCGCGACTTTGAAGGTTTTCGAGACAAGACGCGGCGAAGGAAACCAGATCCAGGTGCGGCGCCTTGACTGACGCCGGCGCTATGCGCCGTTTCGCACGGTGTCGATCATCAGTTGTACATTGTCCGGATCCGCGTCGGGCGTAATGCCGTGTCCGAGATTGAAGATGTGCGGCCCGCCGGAGAATGCCCGCACGATGGCCCGCGTGTCGTCGACCAATGCCTGCCCGCCGGTGACCATGTGCGACGAGGCGAGATTGCCCTGAACACAACCATCGACCTGAACATTGGCGGCGGCCCATTCCGGATCGACGGAATTGTCCAGCGCCACGCAATCGACACCGGTCTTGCGGGCGAACCCGACATAATGCTCGCCCGCTTCGCGCGGGAAACCGATGACGGGAACGGTTGGATGTTTCTGCTTGAGGGCGGCGGTGATGCGGCGGCAGGGATCGACCGCGTAGTTTTCGAACGCATCGCCCTGCAGCGACCCGGCCCAACTGTCGAAAATCTTGACGACCTCGGCACCCGCTTCGATCTGCATGGACAGATAGTCGATGGTGGCATCGGTGATGCGTTCGAGCAGCGCCTCGAACAGGGCGTTGTTTTCCTCTCGCAGCGCATGGGCCGGGCCCTGGTCAGGCGTGCCGCGGCCGGCGATCATGTATGTCGCCACCGTCCACGGAGCACCGGCAAAGCCGATCAGCGTGGTGTCTGACGGCAGCGCGTCGGTCAGGATGCGCAGGGTGTCATAGACCGGCGCAAGCGTATCGTGAATCGCATCGGCCGGCTTGAGCGCATCGAAATCCCGCTGCTGTGTCACCGTGGACAAGCGTGGCCCCTCGCCCGTGACAAACCACAGATCCGCGCCAAGCGCCTGTGGCACCAGCAGGATGTCGGCAAAAAGGATCGCGGCATCGAATCCATAGCGGCGGATCGGTTGCAGTGTGACCTCTGCCGCAAGTTCGCTGTTGTAGCATAAAGACAGGAAATCCCCGGCCTGGGCGCGGGTGGCCCGGTATTCCGGCAGATAGCGCCCCGCCTGACGCATCATCCAGATCGGCGGTACCGCCTGAGTTTCGCCCGCCAAGGCGCGCAACATCTTCTTGGTCTCGCCCATGCTGATCTCCCGGTTCATTCCCGCGCCATGCGTCCTGTCTGAAGGGGGCAATGTCAAGCCCGACCGCTTGTAAGGCCAATATGACGCGACTAAAGAGAGGGCATGACACTCGCTCTTCCCACACTCGACGCGCCGCTGCGCATCGGCACCCGCGGATCCCCGCTGGCGCTTGCCCAGGCCTATGAAACCCGCGACCGGCTGGCCACGGCCTTCGACCTGCCGCAGGAGGTATTCCAGATCGTCGTGATCAAGACCACCGGCGACGCGGTGCAGGACCGGCCGCTCAAGGAAATCGGCGGCAAGGGCCTGTTCACGCGCGAGATCGAGGATGACCTGCTGCAAGGCCGCATCGACATCGCGGTGCACTCGATGAAGGATATGCCGGTCGCGCAACCTGCTGGGCTGATTCTGGACACCTACCTGCCGCGCGAAGACGTGCGCGACGCCTTTGTTTCGCCGACGAAACGCGCAATTGACGAGCTCGACTCCGGTGCGACGGTCGGCACGTCCAGCCTGCGGCGCAAGGCGCAACTGCTCAACCGTCGGCCGGATCTGAACGTGGTCGAGTTTCGTGGCAACGTACAGACGCGGCTGCGCAAGCTGGATGACGGGATTGCCGATTGCACTTTCCTGGCGATGGCCGGGCTCAATCGGTTGAAACGCGACGACGTGCCCGCGACACCGATCCCCGAAGACGCGATGCTGCCCGCCGTCGCGCAGGGCGCCATCGGCATTGAACGCCGCACGTTCGACACCCGCACCGCCGAGATGTTGGCCGCGATTCACGACACACCCACCGGACAGCGTCTGGCGGCCGAACGGGCCTTTCTTGCCGCACTTGACGGCTCCTGCGAAACACCCATTGCCGGGCTGGCCGAGCTTGACGGGGACACGCTGAGACTGCGCGGAGAAGTGTTGCGCCCCGACGGGTCGGAACGGCTTCATGACACGCAGACCTGCGCCATCGTGGACGGGGCCGAAACCGGACGGAAAATGGCCGAGGCCCTGCTTGCCGAGGCGGGCGCGGGCTTTTTCGACTGGCGCTAGGCCAAGGTGACGCCGCGATCTGTTTGACAGATGGTCGCGCCATCTGGAACGGTATCGCAGGAGGATCCTGCAATGACACCCGGAAAGGCATTTCTGAGCACCGACGAGATCCGTCCGCTGGCGGAGCGCTCTGACCTGATGGGCGCCTGGCTCGTCATGCATTGCTGGGGCACGATTGCATTGGCGCTTGTGCTGTTCGCGGTCTGGCCAAACCCGCTGACGCTTGTTCTGGCTGTCATGATCATCGGCTCGCGACAGTTGGGCCTCGCAATCCTGATGCACGAAGCGGCACATAACGCCCTGTTCCGCTCGCGCCGGCTGAACGATGTTGTGGGCGAATGGCTCTGTGGGCGGCCCATACTCGCCGAACTCGCCGCCTATCGGCATTATCACCTGACCCATCACCGCTTTACCCAGACCGACAAGGACCCCGATCTGGTCCTCTCCTCCAAGTTTCCGACAACGCGGGCCTCATTGAAACGCAAGTTTATCCGGGATTTGACCGGACAGACCGGTTACAGGCAGCTTATGGGCCAGATCATGATGTCGATTCGACTGGCCGGTGACGACGATGCTATTCGCGCGGCTTCGAACGACTTCGCGCAGGCTTTCAAGGCACGCGACCTCTTCAAGTCCCTGCCCGTCTTTCTGGGTATCGTCGTCCTGTTCGGTATCATCGGCGATTGGTGGTGGGGTCTGGCATTCTGGCTGCTGCCCTATCTGACCTGGTTTCAGTTCGTCCTGCGGGTGCGCAACATTGCGGAGCATGGCGCGACGGAGGTATCGGATAATCCGCTGCAAAACACGCGCACAACACTGGCCGGCCCCATCGCGCGTCTGTTCGTCGCGCCCTATTGGGTCAATTACCATCTTGAACATCACCTCGTGATGCATGTGCCTTGCTGGCGATTGAAACGGATGCACGCAATTTTGGCGCAGAAAGGCGTTACTGAACGGATGCGTGTGACCCCCTCGTACCGGCACGCACTTGCAGAGGCAGGATGGAATACCACAGGACCATAGGATTCTCCGATTGCGGCACAGCGCCCTTGCCCTGACCATGCCGGGCGGTGTTCATGGTAGGGTGAATACGCTGCAAGCGAGGATGCAATCATGAACCGGGACTTGAGCACGTGGACCCCCCGCCCATTACCGCAGAGGCGGGTGATCGAGGGGCAGTATGTACGTCTGGAACCGCTGGAGGCCGCGCGGCACGGTCGTGACCTGTTTCATGCGGCGCAGGTGGCGGATGCCGGGGATCGGTTTCGCTGGCTGCCTGAATACCCGCCGGAGGATCAGGCAGAATTCCTGACCTGGGCAGAGCGCGCGGAAGCGAGCGCGGACCCGCTGTTTTTTGCCGTCATCGACGCAGCAACCGACAGGGCGGTCGGACGGCAAACCCTGATGCGGATGGACGCAGGCAACGGGGTGATCGAAATCGGCAACATCTATTGGGGCCCGGAACTCTCCCGACGGCGCGGCGCGACAGAAGCCCTGTTCCTGTTCATGCGGCACGTGTTCGACGACCTCGGCTATCGTCGGTTCGAATGGAAATGCAACGATGACAACCTGCCCTCCAAGGCAGCTGCTCTGCGCTTTGGTTTCGCACCCGAGGGCGTGTTTCGGCAGCACATGATCGTCAAGGGCAAGAATCGGGACACCGCATGGTTCGCGATTCTCGACGGGGATTGGCCGGCGCTGAAGGCTGGTTATCAAAGCTGGCTCGACCCCGCGAACTTCGACGCAGAGGGGCAACAGAAACTACGGCTTCAGGACTGTCTGGCGCAACGCTGATCTGCAACGATCGTCTCAACGCCTGTCCGGAAGAACGACGTCTGTGCCCCAGGCCTCACAGTTTTTGGCAAGCTCCGGCTGCAATCGCTTGTCGGTAAAGAAGGTATCGATCTCTGCCAGCGACGCGATGCGCGCCGGAGCGCTGCGCGTGAACTTGGAATGATCCGCCACGAGAAACGTGCGCCGCGACTGACGGATGATGGCCTGGCTCACCGCGACTTCCTGAATGTCGAAATCCAGCAGATCGCCGTCGCCGTCCAGCGCGGAACAACCGATCACGGCGAGATCGAACTTGAACTGCCGGATGGTGTCTGACGCGAGATTGCCGACCAGCCCGCCATCCGAGCGCCGCAAATGCCCGCCGGTCACAATGACCTCGCAATCCGGATTGTGGGCCAGAATATTGGCCACGTTCATGTTGTTGGTGACGATCATCAGGTTGTGATGATCGCGCAACGCCCGCGCCACGGCCTCGGTGCTGGTCCCGATATTCAGAAACAGCGAGATATTGTTCGGCACCCGTGCCGCGCAGGCACTGGCAATGGCAGTCTTGGCCGGCGCATTCAGCGAGCGGCGTTCTTCATACCCGATATTATGCGTGCCAGACGGCAGCACGGCGCCACCATGCACCCGCTCAAGGCGCCCGGCCTCGGCCAGTTCGGTCAGGTCGCGGCGGATGGTTTGCAGCGTCACATCGAAATGCGCAGCCAATCCTTCGACCGTGACCTTGCCATCACGGCGGGCGATTTCAATGATTTCGGGCTGGCGAAAAGTCTGTGACATGTCCACTTTCGTTTTTGCGCGATTATGATGACATTTTTCTGGTGCAAGAGCAAGTTTACATCGAACAGACGCCATAGCGCCACAGATTCGCAAAGCATCTTTCGCCAAAGCACATTTAATTTGTTTATTTCCATGAAACGCGCATGCGAAATTATCAGAAATTCAGTGGCCTATACAAAAACGAACAAAAACGAAAATATCCGGTTGCCGAAATGCACCGTGTTTGGCATAGAGTCAGCCACGGCTTGCGCCATGGGAGGGACGTTTGGCAGATTATCAGACAAGCAAGGCGACCGACCTCTTCATCATTGGAGGAGGCATCAACGGTTGCGGCATTGCCCGCGATGCGTCGGGTCGCGGCCTCTCGGTCACGCTGGCCGAGATGAATGATCTGGCGAGCGCCACGTCCTCCGCGTCGACCAAACTTTTTCACGGCGGGTTGCGGTATCTCGAGTATTTCGAGTTTCGTCTTGTCCGGGAAGCCCTGATCGAGCGGGAAACACTGCTGCGCGCGATGCCGCATATCAGCTGGCCCATGCGCTTTGTCATTCCCTACCATCAGGACATGCGGTTTGAATCGGAAACTCCGACCTCGCGCCTGCTGAGCATCGTGATGCCCTGGATGCGTGGGCGGCGACCCCGCTGGCTGATCCGACTGGGGTTGTTCATGTACGACAATCTCGGCGGGCGTGAAATCCTCCCCGGTGCAAGCTCGCTGACGCTGCGCGGAACGCAAGAAGGCGCGCCACTGGATGAACGTTTCGAAAAGGCGTTCGAATATTCCGATTGCTGGGTCGAGGATTCGCGGCTGGTGGTGCTGAATGCCCGTGACGCGGCGGCGCGCGGAGCGCGGATCATGACCCGCACAAAGGTAACATCCGCCATCCGTGACGGCGAGTTCTGGCACATCCGGACCGAAAACACACAGACTGGCGACATCCGCGAGCATCGCGCCCGGATGCTGGTCAATGCGGGTGGACCGTGGGTCGGCGAGCTGCTCCGGAATACCGTGCGGCTGAACTCATCCGAAGGTGTGCGGCTGGTGCGCGGTTCGCACATCGTGACCCGCAGGCTCTATGATCATGACAAATGTTATTTCTTTCAGGGCACGGACGGGCGGATCATTTTCGCGATTCCCTATGAAACCGACTTTACCCTGATCGGCACCACCGACGCCGAGCACGACGATCCGGACACGGCCCCCGAATGCACGCCCCAAGAGCGGCAGTACCTGATCGATTTCGCCAATCAGTATTTCAAGCGCGATATCGGCGATGAAGATATCGTCTGGACCTATTCCGGCGTGCGTCCGCTCTATGATGACGGCGCCAGCAGCGCCACGGCGGCGACACGCGACTATACGCTCAAGGTCGACGCGAATGGCGCGCCTGTCCTCAACATCTTTGGCGGCAAGATCACCACCTATCGTCGCCTGGCCGAAAGCGCGATGGACAGGATCGGCGCGCAATTGGGCCGGCGCACTCCTGCCTGGACCGCCGGTTCCCCGCTGCCGGGCGGTGATTTTCCGGTGAACGGCTTTGACACCCAGGTTTCGGACCTGAAAATTGCCTATCCCTTTCTCACCGAATTTTGGGCGCGGCGGCTGGTGCGCGCCTATGGGACCGAGGCACGGTTCATCCTGGGAACCTCGGAAAACGCAGGTGATCTGGGCCGGGATTTCGGCGCAACGTTGACCGAGGCCGAATTGTCCTGGCTGATGCAAAAGGAATTCGCGCGCACCGCCGAAGACGTGGTCTGGCGCAGAAGCAAGCTGGGCCTGCGGCTGAGCGTGGATGAAATCGGGGCGATCGACGACTGGATGGCCGCACGGATCTGCACGGGAAAAGGCAGCAAAGAAGCGAGGAGAGCCCACCAATGACGCTGGAACTCAGAAGCGTTTCAAAGACGGTGGGGGGACAGGCCCACATCCATCCGACCGACCTCACGCTGGAAAGCGGTACGATGAACGTTCTGCTTGGGCCAACCCTTTCGGGCAAGACATCGCTGATGCGGCTGATGGCCGGGCTCGACGCGCCGACCGGCGGCCGCATTCTGTGGCGGGGCAAGGATGTGACCGGGATGCGCGTGCAGGACCGCAAGGTCGCGATGGTCTATCAGCAGTTCATCAACTACCCGTCGATGACTGTCTATGACAACATAGCCTCGCCGATGAAGCTCATGGGTCTGGACCGCGCCGAGATCGATCGGCGGGTTCGTGAAACTGCCGATCTGATGCAATTGGCACCACAGCTTGAACGCAAGCCGCTCGAACTGTCCGGAGGTCAACAACAACGCTGCGCGCTGGCCCGTGCGTTGGTCAAGAATGCCGGGCTGGTGCTGCTGGACGAACCCCTGGCAAATCTCGATTACAAGCTGCGCGAGGAGTTGCGGATCGAAATCCCCAGGATTTTCGAAGCGTCGGGCGCGATCTTTGTCTATGCGACGACCGAACCGGAAGAAGCACTCTTGCTGGGCGGAAACACCGCGACACTATGGCAAGGCAAGGTCACGCAATTCGGCGTCACCCCGCAGGTCTATCGCCAGCCGGTCGACGCCACGACCGCGCGGGTCTTTTCCGATCCGCCAATGAATTTCCTCGCCATCAGGAAATCCGGTTCCGAGTTGAAGTTCGGCGACAACCAGAGCGCGCCCGCCGCAGGCAAGCTCGCCGATCTGCCGGATGGCCGCTATACGGCCGGGTTCCGCCCGAACCATCTGGAGATCAGCAGGCACGCAAAGAACGCGTTGCAATTTGTCACCCGGCTCGGGGTCACGGAACTTACAGGATCGGAAACCTTCATCCACCTTGATCACCATGGCGAGCGGTGGGTCGGACTGATCCACGGGGTTCACGACCTGGCCCTGGGAGAGGCGCTGACCGTGTGGCTTGATCCGCGTCACGTTTACATTTTTGGCGAAGATGGCGCGCTGATCGCGCCCGCCGCCTATGCGCTCGCAGCCTGAGGAGGAGCGGACATGGCCAAGATCACGCTCGACAATCTCGCACATTCCTATCTGCCCAATCCAACGGGCGAGGATGACTTTGCCCTGAAGGAGCTCAATCACGACTGGGAAGACGGCGCAGCCTATGCGCTGCTCGGGGCATCGGGATGTGGCAAATCCACGCTTCTCAACATCATCTCGGGCCTGCTCCAGCCCAGCCAGGGCCGCATTCTATTTGATGACAAGGACGTGACACACGCCCCCACCGCCGAACGGAATATCGCGCAGGTTTTCCAGTTTCCCGTTGTCTATGACACGATGACGGTGCGCGAAAACCTTGCGTTTCCACTGCGCAATCGCGGACGTGACGAGACCTATGTCGCCGAGCGCGTGCAGGAAATCGCCCGCATGATCGGCATGGAGGACGGGCTGGATCGCAAGGCGCGCGGATTGACCGCGGATGCCAAGCAAAAGATCAGCCTGGGGCGCGGCATGGTGCGCAAGGATGTGAACGCGCTGCTGTTTGACGAGCCGTTGACGGTGATCGACCCGCATATGAAGTGGGAACTGCGCACGCAGCTCAAACAGCTGCATCACGATTTCGGCCACACGATGATCTACGTAACCCATGACCAGACCGAGGCGCTGACATTCGCCGACAAGGTGGTGGTCATGTATGACGGGCGCGTCGTTCAGATCGGCACGCCGGATGAATTGTTCCAGAAACCCGAGCATACCTTTGTCGGCTACTTCATCGGATCACCAGGCATGAACGTGATCCCCGCGCAGGTGATCGGCAACCGCGCCATAGTCGGAACCGCCGAGGTTCCGCTGGCCGCGGGGTACGGTCATCTCGACGGCAAGGTCGAGCTGGGCGTGCGGCCGGAATTCGCGCGCCTGACCCAGGACGAGGGTCTGCCGATTTCGGTGCGCCGGATCGAGGATGTGGGCCGTCACAAGATCATCCGCGCCGACATGTTCGGAAACGAGATCAACATAATCGCTGGCGAGGACGATGCCGTCAGTGCCGACATGAACCGCGTTAGCTTTGATGCCGCGCATGTCAATGTTTACGCCAACGACTGGCGCGTGAAACCGCAAGGGGAGGCCGCGTGATGGAAAAGACCGTAAACCAGAAGGCGTGGTTCCTGGTGCTGCCGGTGCTGGTGCTCGTGGCATTTTCCGCAGTCATCCCACTGATGACGGTTGTGAACTATTCGGTACAGGACACATTCGGCAACAACCAGTTTTTCTGGGCCGGCCTGGAATGGTTCGAGGAAATGCTCGCGTCCGAACGCATGTGGGATGCGCTGGGGCGTCAGTTGATGTTCTCGGCAATCATCCTGATCATCGAGATCCCGCTTGGCATTTTCGTGGCGCTCAACATGCCCAAGGGCGGGTTCTGGGCCAGCTTCTGTCTCGTCCTGATGTCGCTGCCGCTGCTGATCCCGTGGAACGTGGTGGGGACCATCTGGCAAATCTTCGGCCGGGTGGATATCGGCCTGCTGGGTCACACGCTGGATGCGCTCGGCATTTCCTACAACTACACGCAGGATACGCTGGCCGCCTGGATCACGGTTATCGTCATGGATGTCTGGCACTGGACCTCGCTGGTGGCGCTGCTGGCCTATGCCGGGCTAAAATCGATCCCGGACGCCTACTATCAGGCCGCCAAGATCGATCAGGCGAGCCGCTGGAAAGTGTTTCGTTTCATCGAGTTGCCCAAGATGATGGGGGTTCTGATGATCGCGATCCTGCTGCGCTTCATGGACAGCTTCATGATCTACACCGAACCCTTCGTCGTGACCGGGGGTGGGCCGGGCAACGCCACGACGCTGTTGTCGATCGACCTTGTCAAGATGGCGCTCGGACAGTTCGATCTGGGCCCGGCGGCCGCCTTCTCGATCATGTATTTTCTGGTGATCCTGCTGATTTCGTGGGTGTTCTACACCGTCATGACCAATCTTGACCGGCAGGGGGGCTGAGCCATGACGGATGCAACCAGCCGCCCCGCCCGCAAGTTCGCGATCAATGGCCGCGCCGTGGTGATGACTCTCTATCTGCTGTTCCTGTTGTTGCCGATCTACTGGCTGCTGAACATGAGCCTCAAGACCAACACCGAGATCCTGAACAGCTTCACGCTCTGGCCCCGCGATCTGACTCTGGAAAACTATGCCACGATCCTGACCGATCCCGCGTGGTACAAGGGTTACGTGAACTCGCTGATCTATGTCGTTCTGAACACGGCGATCAGCCTGACCGTCGCCCTGCCCGCCGCCTATGCGTTTTCGCGCTATAGCTTCACCGGGGACAAGCACCTGTTCTTCTGGCTCCTGACCAACAGGATGGCCCCGCCTGCGGTCTTTGCCCTGCCGTTCTTTCAACTCTATTCCTCGGTCGGCCTCTTTGACACGCATATCGCGGTGGCATTGGCACATTGCCTGTTCAACGTGCCGCTGGCGGTGTGGATCCTCGAAGGGTTCATGCGCGGCGTCCCCCGTGAAATCGACGAAACGGCCTATATCGACGGCTACAGCTTTGGCCATTTCTTCATCAAGATTTTCATGCCCCTGATCGCCAGCGGCATCGGGGTGGCAGCCTTTTTCTGCTTCATGTTTTCCTGGGTCGAACTGCTGCTGTCGCGCACGCTGACAACGGTAGACGCCAAGCCCATCGCGGCCATCATGACCCGGACCCAGGGTGCAAGCGGCATCGACTGGGGCGTTCTCGCGGCAGCGGGCATCCTGACCATCGTGCCGGGCGCGCTCGTGATCTGGTTCGTCAGGAACTACATCGCCAAGGGTTTTGCATTGGGGAGGGTGTAGTGAATACTCTGGAAAAAAGTGAAAGAATGGTTGCTTCCATCGTAGCCTTCTTGGCGGAAAGGGGAGTGGAGCGAACGGACTTTTCCGTCGCCGAAATTGGGTTCGAGCTCACACGGGAAAACGATCAACTATTTAGCGACGCCATGATTTGGCTTAGCGCTGAAGGCATAATTCGTTCAAACGACCGAATTGATTATGTAGCAGGCAAAGATAACGAAACGGTGGCTATTTCGTTCTCACTCACCTCATTCGGCTTCAAGTTGCTAAGTGAAACGTACGAGGGAGAACTGACATTGGGCCAAGCAGTTAGCAAAACAAATAGTTCGGGTGTCGGATATGCAAACGTAGGAAATCTGCTTGGCGGACTACTTGGTTCATTCACAAAATCGGTGAGCGGATAGGAGACCAGTTATGGCATGGATGGCATGGACCTGGCCCACGGCGATCTTCTTCATGGTCATCGCGGGGCTCTTGATTACCTTCACGATCCTCGCGATCAAATTCCCCGAGACACCGCGCACCGGAATCCTGCGGATCGAAACCACGCGGGGTGACCGGCTTTTCATCACGCTGCTTGGCAGTGCCTTCATCAACTTGGCTTGGCTCGGACTCATCGGGCCCGAAACCCAACCCTGGGCGCTGGCCGTTTGTCTTGTCTACGCGGCGGCCGTCTTCCGCTGGGTATGACCTGAAGCCGCGCCCGGCCAAACTGTGGCGGGCGCTCCACCGACGAGTTCTATAAGGGAGGAACCAGAATGAACTTGATGCTGAAATCCACCACCGCGCTGGCGGTGGCGCTGAGCCTCAACGGCTCGGGCGCCTGGGCCGATATGGCCGCGGCGACCGCGTTCCTGGATGCCGAGATCGGCGACATGTCGGCCCTGACCCGCGAAGAGCAGGAAGCCGAGATGCAGTGGTTCATCGACGCCGCGGCGCCGATGGCCGGCATGGAGATCAAGGTGGTCTCCGAAACCATCACCACGCATGAATACGAGTCACAGGTCCTCGCTCCGGCTTTTACCTCGATCACCGGTATCAAGGTCACCCATGACCTGATCGGCGAAGGCGACGTGGTTGAAAAGCTCCAGACCCAGATGCAGTCCGGCGAGAACATCTATGACGGCTACATCAACGACTCCGACCTGATCGGCACGCACTGGCGGTATCAGCAGGCCCGCAACCTGACCGACTGGATGGCGAACGAAGGCGCGGATGTGACCAATCCCGGGCTCGATCTCGACGACTTTATCGGAACACAGTTCACGACCGCGCCCGATGGCAATCTCTATCAATTGCCCGACCAGCAATTCGCGAACCTCTACTGGTTCCGCTATGACTGGTTCAACGACGAAAAGAACAAGGCCGATTTCGAAGAGAAATACGGCTATGAGCTTGGTGTACCTGTCAACTGGTCAGCCTATGAGGACATCGCCGAGTTCTTTACTGGCCGCGACCTGAGCCACATGGGTGTTGAAGGCGACGTTTTTGGCAACATGGACTATGGTAAAAAGGACCCCTCGCTCGGCTGGCGCTACACCGACGCGTGGCTTTCGATGGCCGGTGCTGGCGACAAGGGTGAGCCGAACGGCCTGCCGGTCGACGAATGGGGCATCCGCGTGAACGAAAACTCTCAGCCGGTGGGCTCCTGCGTCGCCCGTGGTGGCGCAACCAATGGCCCCGCTGCTGTCTATGCGGTGACCAAGGCGATCGAGTGGCTTGAGAAATACACCCCTCCCGCCGCTGCTGGCATGACCTTCTCCGAGGCGGGTCCGATTCCGGCACAGGGCAACGTCGCGCAGCAGATGTTCTGGTACACCGCCTTTACCGCCGACACGGTGAAACCCGGCCTGCCGGTGATGAACGAGGACGGCACACCGAAATGGCGCATGGCTCCCTCGCCGCATGGTGTCTATTGGGAAGAGGGCACCAAGATCGGGTATCAGGACGTGGGTTCCTGGACGCTCATGAAATCCACCCCGGTGGATCGTGCCAAGGCGGCCTGGCTTTATGCCCAGTTCGTCACCTCCAAGACCGTGGACGTGAAAAAGGCGCATGTGGGTCTGACCTTTATCCGCGAGTCGACGATCCAGCATGACAGCTTTACCGAGCGTGCAGACAAACTCGGCGGCCTGGTTGAATTCTACCGTTCACCCGCCCGCGTCGCATGGTCGCCGACCGGCACCAACGTGCCGGATTACCCCAAGCTGGCGCAGCTGTGGTGGCAGAATATCGGTGACGCCATGTCGGGCGCCAAGACCCCGCAGGAGGCACTCGACGCGCTCTGCGCCGACCAGGAACGGGTCATGGAACGCCTTGAGCGCGCCGGCATTCAGGGCGACATCGGACCCAAGCTGAACGAGGAAAAGGATCCGTCGGAATGGCTCGCCATGGAAGGTTCCCCCAAGGCAAAACTCGACAACGAGGACGAAGAGCCGCAGACCATCGCCTATGATGAGCTGATCAAGTCCTGGCAGTAAGCTGGGCCTGCCGGGGCCTTCGGGCCCCGGCGGTTTTCGTTTTTCCATTTGACATTCAGGCATGGACGGTCCGGGATCCACCGGGCAATTCCCGGGGAGAAAACAGATGTCGTTCATTCTGGCGATAGATCAGGGCACAACGTCGAGCCGCGCGATTCTGTTTGATCGGAACCTCAGGATCGCAACGCTTGCGCAGGAAGAGTTTCCCCAGCATTTCCCCGCCAGCGGCTGGGTCGAGCATGATTGCGACGACCTGTGGACCACCACACTTTCGACATGCCGTGCGGCCATGGACAAAATCGGGGTCGCGGCTTCCGATATCGCCGCGATCGGCATCACCAACCAGCGCGAAACCACCGTGGTCTGGGACAAGGCCACGGGCAAGGCGATCCACAATGCCATCGTCTGGCAGGACCGGCGCACTTCGGATGTCTGCCAGCGTCTGCGGTCCGAGGGGCACGAGGAAACCGCGAGCCAGCGCACCGGCCTGCTGCTCGACCCGTATTTCAGCGGTACCAAGGTGGCCTGGATACTGGACAATGTCGACGGTGCGCGGCAGCGCGCCGAGGCGGGCGAACTCGCCTTTGGTACGGTCGACAGCTGGCTGATCTGGACTCTCACCGGCGGCAAGGTTCATGCGACCGATGCCACCAATGCGGCGCGCACCTTGCTATATGACATCCGCAAGGGGCGATGGTCGCAAACCATGTGCGACATGCTGCGCGTGCCGATATCGATGCTGCCCGAGGTGCGCGATTGCGCTGCGGATTTCGGACAGTCAGAGGCCGATCTGCTCGGAGCGCGGATCCCTATTCTTGGCGTCGCCGGCGATCAGCAGGCGGCAACCATCGGCCAGGCCTGTTTCCAGCCCGGCATGATGAAATCGACCTATGGCACCGGCTGTTTCGCGCTGTTGAACACCGGAGAAACGCCTGTCGTCTCGCAGAACCGGCTGCTCACCACCATCGCATATCAGCTGGACGGGAAACCCACCTATGCGCTGGAAGGCTCGATCTTTGTCGCCGGTGCAGTGGTGCAATGGTTGCGCGACGGGCTGAAGATCATCAGGGCGGCGGACGAAACCCAGCCGCTGGCAGAACAGGCAGACACCGCGCAGAACGTGGTGCTGGTGCCCGCCTTCACCGGCCTTGGCGCACCCTACTGGAATGCCGACTGCCGGGGCGCCGTGTTCGGCCTCAGCCGCAATTCCGGACCGGCCGAATTCGCCCGCGCCGCGCTTGAGAGCGTCGGATACCAGACCCGCGACCTGCTCGAGGCGATGCAGGCCGATTGGGGCGCATCGGGTGACACCGCGCTGCGCGTAGATGGCGGCATGAGCGCCTCGGATTGGTCGATGCAATTCCTCGCAGACATTCTCGGTGCACAGGTTGACCGGCCCGAAATCCTGGAAACCACCGCGATGGGCGCGGCCTGGCTGGCAGGTCAGAACGCGGGTCTTTATCCTGACATGGACGGCTTTGCCCGGACCTGGGCACTTGAGCGCAGCTTTTCACCGGGGATGGAGCCGGATACGCGCGAGCGCAAATACGCCGCCTGGCAACGTGCCGTGGCTGCCGCCCAGAGGTTCTAATCGGGAGGCCGCGCGCGTTTCGCGCCGCGTTCGAAAGACCCGGCGTCACCCGATACCGGCTGATCGCAAATCGACGTTTCCGCGATTCAGCGCGGCAAGGATCGGATGTTTCGCCGTGCCGCTGCGAGCGGCGCGATTATTCTTCTTTTCGGGCGGGCCTTGCCCTTGGTGCAATTCACTGAAATTTTGCACGGATTCCTCATAAGGGCCCGAATCTTGCACCTTCTTCGCTCACTTGGTCCGGCGGTTGCGCATGTACCGCCATTGGAAGCGCTGCGCGCGGGCGCGGGCGCCCTTGCCGGTCTGGGCCTGACCGGGCTTTTCCTGTTGTCGCCGGGCGTAGATCTCAACCTCGGGCTGTATCTCGTGGCCCCGTTCGGCGCGAGCGCGGTCTTGCTGTTTGCAATTCCCAACAGTCCGCTTGCGCAACCCTGGTCCGCCATCGTCGGCAATACGGTTGCCGCGCTGGTCGGTGTCGCGGTCTGCATGACGATCGCCGACCCGGTCTTGCGCATCGCATTTGCAGTGGCGCTGGCGCTGGCGGCCACCATGCTCTGCCGCGCCGTCCATCCTCCTGCCGGCGCAGTGGCGATGACCGCTGCCATGAACCCCGATGCAATCGACGCCCTGGGCTTCTGGTTCGCCCTGTCGCCCATCGCGGCAGGAACGGTCTCGCTCGTCATCCTTGCAACCATCTACGCCCGGCTGACCGGTCGCCGTTATCCGTTCCGGCAATTTGACGACCCCAGCCCGCACGGCACCCATGACCGGGCACCGCTCGAACGGCTGGGCCTTTCCGAAGACGAACTGACCCGGATTCTGGAACGCTATCGTCAGTCATTCAATCTTGGCGTCGAGGACCTCGCCCGGCTGATCGGCGCCGCCGAACTCCAAGCCGCGACACATAACACCGGGCCTCTCACCGCACAGGATATCATGTCACGCGACCCGGTTTCGGTCAGTCCCTCTACCAGCCTGTCAGACGTCGCTGACCTGTTTAAACACCATCGATTCACATCGCTCCCGGTGGTGGACGAGAACGCGCAATTCCAGGGTATCATTTTCCAGATACATCTCATCAACCGGGCCAGAGACGATGCGATGCAACGGGATCGCGGCTTCCGGCCCGCACTGAAACGGCTGCTAGATCGTGACAGGGCCCTGCCGGTCAGGGCCGGGGACATTATGAAGGCGTCGGGGCCACGCGCCACCCCGCGCATCCCGATCGGTGCCTTGCTGGCGATGATGGCGGACGGCGATGTCGATGCTGTTCCGGTTCTCGAACACGGGCGCGTCACCGGCATCGTCACGCGCACCGACCTGATCGCCGCAATGGCGCGACAGGCCGTCCGCAACACCTGATATCGCCGTCAGGTCCGCAAAACGAGCCTGACGGTCGCCTGTCTCACACCCGTTCGATGGCGATGGCGGTTCCTTCGCCGCCACCGATGCAGATCGCCGCGATTCCGCGCCTGAGATCACGCTTCTCCAGCGCGTTCAGAAGGGTCACCATGATCCGCGCACCCGACGCGCCAATCGGATGACCAAGCGCACAGGCTCCGCCATTCACATTGACGATATCGCGCGGCAGGCCCATTTCCTTCATGAAGGCCATGGGCACCACTGCAAACGCCTCGTTGACTTCCCAGAGATCGACGTCGTTCTTGTCCCAGCCCAGACGCGCAAGCAGTTTCTTCGCCGCAGGCACCGGCGCAGTCGGAAACAGGGCCGGGGCCTGCGCGTGTGAGGCATGCCCGAGGATTCGGGCGCGAATGGTCAGCCCATTGGCTTCTGCATGATCACGCGACGACAGGATCAGTGCCGCCGCACCATCGGAGATGGACGAACTGTTCGCCGCCGTGACCGTACCGCCCTTGCGAAAGGCCGGCTTCAGCATCGGGATCTTTTCCGGCCGCGCCTTGGCCGGCTGTTCGTCACGGGTGATGATCTCTTCGCCGGTCCGGGCGTGCACGGTAAAGGCGGCGATTTCGTCGTCAAATGCGCCGCTGCGCTCCGCCGCAAGCGCGTTGTCCAGCGATCCGATCGCATATTGATCCTGATCTTCGCGGGTGAACTGGAACGCTTCGGCGCAGTCTTCGGCAAACGTGCCCATCAGCCGGCCCTTGTCATACGCGTCTTCGAGCCCGTCGAGGAACATGTGGTCGATCACCTGGCCGTGGCCGATGCGGGCACCGCCGCGCATCTTGGGCAGGATATAGGGCGCGCCTGACATGCTCTCCATACCGCCCACCGCCATGACATCGGTCTGCCCCAAGGCGATCTGGTCAAATCCGGTCATCGCCGCCTTCATGCCCGAACCGCACATCTTGTTGAGCGTCGTCGCCGGCACCTCTTCACCCAGCCCGGCGGCAAATCCCGCCTGGCGCGCGGGTGCCTGTCCCTGCCCCGCGGGCAGGACACAGCCCATCAGAAGCTCGTCAACCGTATCCGTACCGGCACCTTTCAATGCCGCCCGGATCGCGGCCCCGCCCAGATCCGCCGCCTGAACGCCGTCGAAAACCCCCTGGAATCCGCCCATCGGTGTGCGCGCCGCACCGCTGATGACCACCTCTTTCATGTTAGTCCCTCCGTTTCCTCTGGGTTGCATACCTAATGGTAAGGATTGCCGTCTAGCGTTTCCTGCACGACCAATACCTGAAATGGAGTAATCCGGTGAGCCTGACCAGCACAGCAACCGATACCGCCCAGATCATCACCGTCAATGCCGCACGCATCGATGCGGCGATGGCGATCCAGTTCAAGGAAGACATGCGCGCACATTCGGCCGACGGACCGGCCCGTGTCATCCTCGACCTGTCTGCCGTGGAGTTCATCGACTCAAGCGGCCTTGGCGCCATCGTCGCCGCGATGAAGCAACTTGGAAGCGGTCGCAGGCTGGACCTGGCGGGGCTGACACCGACCGTTGACAAGGTGTTCCGGCTGACGCGGATGGACACGGTTTTCGACCTGTTTGCCTCTTTGGACGATGCCATAGCGGCCGAGGCGGGCTGATCCATCGGAGACGCTTGAGATGAGTGGCAAATGGGCAGGTTTTACGCACACATTCATGGCAACCGAGCAGAACACGCGCATCGCCCTCGCGGAAATCATGACGCATCTTCAGACCGTCGGAGTGCCGGAAGAGCAGGCTGGCGGCGTGGAAATCGCCCTTGCCGAGGTGGTCAACAACATCGTCGAGCACGCCTATCGGGAGGTCGCGGAGGGCCGCGTCGTCTTTCGGGCGGGCGTAAAAGGAAACGTGCTTCGGGTGCTGATCGTGGATGCCGGTGTCGAACTGCCCGGATCAACGCTGCCGGAAGGCAAGCCCGCCAATCTCGACACCGGGCTGAACGAGCTCCCCGAGGGCGGTTTCGGTTGGTTCATGATCCGTACGCTTACCCGTGACATCCGCTACAGGCGTTTGCGGGGTCGCAACCATTTGCGCCTGATGTTTGACCTTATTCCAAAAGTCTGTTGAGCAACTGCAAATACGTCATCGCCCCAAAATGGCCCAATTGCCTCCCAATCGCTGACCCAATGAAAGGGCAAAACGTAAGGGTAGCTGCAAATAGCTTCCCTTGGTGCCATGTGTCATAGCCCCCACCCAGTACGTGGCACCAAGGAATTTGCAGGCTACACCGTTCCCCATATTGGCATTCTGCACATCGCCGCATAGTCTCGCGCGACAATTGGGAGAGACATGATGCGCGATTTTCAGGTTCCGGGCCGCTCGGCGGTGCTTTGCACGAACGGCATGTGTGCCACCTCGCATCCGCTTGCGGCTCAGGCCGCGGTGGATATCCTCAAACGCGGGGGCAATGCGATGGACGCGGCCATTGCGGGCGCAGTGTTGCTCGGAATTTGCGAACCCCAGATGACGGGAATCGGCGGCGATTGCTTTGTCCTCTATTCCCCTGCGGGCAGCGATGACATCCATGCGATGAACGGATCGGGCAAGGCACCAGCCGCGGCGGACGCAAACCGGCTGCGCACCACCGGGCTGCGCGCCATCGAACAGAGCAGCCCGGACGCCGTCACAATACCCGGCGCGATGGATGCGTTCTGCCACCTCTCCGAAACCGTCGGCGTTCTGGGGCTTGACGCTTTGTTGCAGCCAGCCATTCACTACGCGGACAACGGCGTGCCGGTTGCCCCCCGCGTGGCTTTTGACTGGAAAAATGACGCACCGGTCCTGAATGCCCGTGCGCGCGAATGTTATCTGGTCAACGGCGAGGTTCCCAAACCCGGTCAGATTTTCCGCGCTCCGGGACAGGCCGAGGTGTTGCGCCGCGTCGCCAGGGACGGGCGCGATGCCTTTTACACCGGTGAGATCGCCGAAGACATGGTCAACTCGCTCGCCGCGTTGGGCGGCGTGCACAGCCTTGAGGATTTTGCCGCTACCGCCTGCGAGGCGACGACGCCGGTCAGTGGCAACTATGGCGGCGTCGAACTGGTCGAGCACCCGCCCAACGGCCAGGGGGCCACCGCGATCCTGATGCTGAACATCCTGTCGCATTTCGACATAGCGTCGATGGACCCGCTGGGTGCCGAACGCGCACATATCGAGGCCGAGGCCGCCAAGCTGGCCTATGATACCCGCAACCGCTTTATCGCGGACGCTCGCCACATGGACCGGCTCGATCATATGCTCGCCCCGGAAACGGCGGCCGCGCTGGCGGCGCTCATCCGCCGCGATGCGGCCATGCCCGCAGCGGCGCCGCTGAGCGAAGCGGTACACAAGGACACGATCTATATCACCGTGGTCGACAAGGACCGGATGGCGGTTTCACTGATCTATTCGATCTTTCATGGCTTTGGCTCGGGGATCGCCACAGACAAATTCGGCATCCTGCTTCAGAATCGCGGTCAGGGATTTACGCTCGAATCCGGCCACCCGAACGAACTGGGCGGTGGCAAGCGGCCCATGCACACAATCATTCCCGGAATGCTGCGTGAAAATGGACGCGTGACGATGCCGTTTGGCGTCATGGGCGGGGCCTATCAGCCCAATGGGCATGCGCGCCTGATCAGCAACCTGCGTGATTTCGGCATGGAAATGCAGCAGGCGCTCGACGCACCGCGTAGTTTCTCGGACGCTGGCGACATGAAGGTCGAACGCGGATACAGCGACGCCGTGCGCCAGGAGCTTGCCGATATGGGTCATGCCGTCTCGATCCCCGAAACCGCAATTGGCGGCGCGCAGGCGATACGGATTGACGATGACGGCCTGCTCGTGGGCGCGAGCGACCCGCGCAAGGACGGTTGTGCGCTTGGCTACTGACCCGCCGTCGACGGGCCGGGGTCAGTTCAGCTGAAAGTGCAGCGGATAGGCCCCGTCCTGAAACGGGCCGAACATGTCGGGGATGTCGGGATGATCGACCGGCTCTCCGGAATAATCCGCGACGAGATTCTGTTCGGACACATAGGCCACATAGTAGGATTGGTCGTTTTCCGCCAACAGGTGGTAAAACGGCTGTTCACGCACAGGACGACTGTCTTCGGGGATAGCTTGATACCATTCCTCGGTGTTGGCAAACTCGGGATCGACGTCAAAAACGACACCGCGAAACGGGTGTTTCTTGTGACGGACAACCTGACCGAGGTTATATTTTGCGCGCGTACTCAGCATAACAGTGGTGCCCCTACCTACCTTAATTAACCTTTTCAAGTCGCTTTTGTCCAATATATGCGTTCAAAATCAAAGAAACAGTCTGTGAGCGCCCAATTGACAGTCGCTCTCTTGCAGCGGTCGGCAGATGGGACACCAGCGCGAGACGGACCGTCGCAATCTCCGCCGATCACGCCGAATTGTGATTCCATAGGAGACGATTTTCCGATAGGATTTGCTCAAAAAAGGCACGAGGCAGATGAGCAGAACTCTTCGCGCGATGATGCTGTTGCTGATTCTGGCATCCTGCGGCGGCGGTCACAAAACCCCGCCACAGAACATGGATGACGCATGCAGCATCGCGAAACAGCGCCCGAAATACGTCAAGGCATTCCAGGCGACCGAGCGCCGCTGGGGTGTTCCCGTGCATGTGCAGATGGCAACCATCTATCAGGAGAGCCGGTTCCGCGGCAACGCCCGGACTCCGTACAATTATGTGCTGGGTGTGATACCGATGGGACGTCAAAGCAGCGCCTATGGCTACAGCCAGGCGCTGGACGGGACATGGGACGATTACCGCAAACAGACAGGACGCCGCAGCGCCAAGCGTGACCGGATACGTGACGCGACCGACTTCATGGGCTGGTACATGAACCAGAGCCGCGAGAAGAACGGTATCGCGCTGACCGATGCAAGGAACCAGTATCTGGCCTATCACGAGGGGCAGCAAGGATTTGCGCGCGGGACCTACAAGAACAAGACCTGGCTCATGCGTGTCGCCAACCAGGTGCAGGACCGCTCGAACATCTATGCGGCGCAGCTCGCGAATTGCAAATCCTTCCGCTGATCCCGTCGGAACGCAGCCTTGGCTCTTTGGCGTGTCCACCCCGCACAGCGTCTCGGAACCAGCGCCAGGTCTTCAGGTGCATCTGGACAGTCGCAAAACGCGTTAGCGGTTCGATCCCCTGCGATTTCCGCCCTGTGAACTGAAGAGCGAACTTCCCAGCGCCTCTCCCTTGGTCAGCTCGCCCAGCACGACGGTAGTCTGGCCTCCGGAACTGTCGTGAATGACCCAGCTCCGCAGCTCCATCGGATTACCCGAAAACTTCAGATCGATGCGCCCGTAATCCGGATTCTTGGGATCCTGCGCGGTGACGACAGTCGCGGTGCCGTCGAAACTGTGTCCGACGACCATGTTCGCCTGACCCAGATTCACCTGTCGATCAAGGATGATCGACAATGGCGTGCGCTTGAGAGGATAGCTTTCAGGAGGCTGGTTCGATTTGGGATCGTGGATCACCACCGCCCCGGCCCCGGCGACAACCGTTGCGCCATTGGGCGGATCATACTCAAAACGCATCCGGCCCGGCCGGTGCAGGTATAGTTTGCCGGTCGATTGGCTTCCATCGTCATTGTATTGTGTAAACGGAGCCGAAACCGTGGTCAGACCGTTCAGATAGGTCGAGATCGTGGACAGGGGAACCTTGCCCTCTGCGAGGGCAGATGTTGCCGATAGCGCCAGGACAAACCCGGCCAGGAGCTTTGCCAATTTGTTCATACTGTCCAGATAGCCCCGCCTGCGCCTCTATTCATCCCCCGTTCGCTCACATCGGCGTGTTTCAGCGCGCAGATGATCGATCAGCCGAAGTCGTGATAACTGTCGAGATAGGTCTTCACGTCCTGGAGCGGTGTGTTTCTGAACACGATGTCAAAGTCGATATCTGCGCCGTCATCGAGTCTGAGCAGTGTATTTTTCCCCTCCACACGGGTTCTGAGCGTGAAATCCTCACGAGACAGATCCGCCTCCGCGAAATCCAGAGTGTCGGAATAATAGGCAAAATCGCGGATCTTGTCGGTGCCGCCGATCCTGCCGGGGTGAAAGAGGAAAACATCGGCATCGCCGCCACCGGTCAGGATATCGGTGCCTTTGCCACCCTCCAGTGTATCCCGGCCAAAGCCGCCGTGCAGACGGTCATGTCCGGCACCGCCGCGCATGAGGTCGTTGCCGTCACCGCCCAGCAATACATCGTTGCCGGCACCGCCATAGAGCTTGTGAACGCCCGGATCGGCATAGCGCCTGTCGTCCTGAACGCCGCCGATCAGACGATCATCGCCGCGCATGCCGAACAACCAGTCGGCACCCTCCATACCCTTCAGGACATCGTCGCCGCCGCCGCCATAGATCCTGTCGTCACCGTCCCGGCCGACAATGATGTCATCGCCGTTCCGTCCCGACAGGATGTTATTCCCCTCGACCCCCATGATCTCGTCATCGCCATGAGACCCTTTGATCTTGAACACCTCGCCTTTGAACCCGAAGGTCCAGCCGGTGAGGTCCGCGGATTCGCCATAGATCAGCCTGAGAGCCTGCACATCCATGGGTCCGAGTTTGTCGGTCGGAGTCGCCGCGAAATTGTAGGACATGACGGTCTGGCTGAAATCATCGAGATGCGACGCCAGCCGGAGATCGCCATCATGGGTATGGGACAGCCCGACCGAATGACCGACCTCGTGCAACAGGATCCCGAAATTGTTCCCCGACAACTTGTCACCGCGGGTGACGTCGATCACGTAATCTCCGCTGGAAGAGGTATAGTCCGTCACATAAGGGTAATACGCCCAGCCTCCATAGGCCGATCCGGTGACCGCATGGGCATTGATCATCGCCTCGCCCGTCGTTTCCACGAACGTGATACCAGCGACCGCCGCAAACTCGGACATCGCGGAACGGACGGCGTCCTGTTGCGCGCTCGACATGGCATGAACCGCCGTCGCCGAATAAGGCAGGCTGACCACCGACGGCAGGTCCTCAGGCGTATAGAAACTATAGGTTACAAAGACGGGGAACCCGAGGTCCTCGGTCGCATTCCAGCGGCGTTCTTCGGCGTCAAGATATGCAAGAATTGCAGTATAGTCGGAAACCACCGGCATCGTTTAAGCCCTCACAAAAATCATTAAACAATGCCTGAAACATAACGCCGAACCCCGTGACTTGCCAGACCCCTCCCCTCAAGATTGTTCGGGAACGAGGATCTCGCGCTTGCCAACGTGATTGGCCGGGGACACAAGCCCTTCTTCCTCCATCTGCTCCACGAGGCGGGCCGCCTTGTTGTAACCGATCGCCAGTTTGCGCTGGATATAGCTGGTCGAGCATTTGCGGTCCTGGATCACCACCTGCACCGCCTTGTCATACAGCGCGTCCTCGCCATTGGTGTTGCCACCCAGACCCAGAACCGCGTCGATATTGCTCTCTTTCTCTTCGTCCGGCCCTTCGACCACGCCGCTCATGTAGCTGGGCGGGCCAAAGGATTTGAGATGGTTGACAACCTCCTCCACCTCTTCGTCGGAAACGAACGGGCCGTGGCAACGGGTAATCTTGGCACCACCCGCCATATAGAGCATGTCCCCCATGCCAAGGAGCTGCTCTGCGCCCATCTCGCCAAGGATCGTGCGGCTGTCGATCTTTGACGTGACCTGAAACGAGATGCGCGTCGGAAAGTTCGCCTTGATCGTACCGGTGATCACGTCCACCGACGGGCGTTGCGTTGCCATGATCAGGTGAATGCCCGAGGCCCGTGCCATCTGCGCCAGGCGCTGGATGCAGGCTTCGATCTCCTTGCCCGCGACCATCATCAAATCCGCCATCTCGTCGACGATCACGACTATGAACGGCATCGCCTCGGGTGCGAACTCTTCGGTCTCGAAAATCGGATCACCCGTTTCGTCGTCAAAGCCCGTCTGGACCGTGCGGCTGAACATTTCGCCCTTGGACAGCGCGTCGCGGACCCGGCCATTATAGCCCTCGATGTTGCGAACGCCCATCTTGGACATCTTGCGATAGCGGTCCTCCATCTCGCCCACCACCCATTTGAGCGCCACAACCGCCTTTTTCGGGTCGGTCACAACCGGCGACAACAGGTGCGGAATTCCATCATAGACCGACAATTCCAGCATCTTGGGGTCGATCATGATCAGGCGGCACTCTTCCGGTGTCAGCTTGTACAACAGGCTGAGGATCATGGTGTTGATCGCAACGGATTTACCCGAACCGGTTGTGCCCGCGATCAACAGGTGAGGCATCTTGGCAAGGTTTGCGACCACCGGGTCCCCGCCGATATCCTTTCCCAGAGCCAGCGGAAGGCGCATGTTGCTGTCGCCAAAGTCGCGCGCGGCGAGAACCTCGCGAAGGACACACATCTCGCGATTTTCGTTGGGTAGTTCAATCCCGATCACCGAGCGCCCCGGCACGGTGCTGACCCGCGCGGACAGCGCCATCATCGAGCGCGCGATATCGTCGGAGAGGCCAATCACCCGGCTCGCCTTGAGGCCCGGTGCCGGCTCAAGTTCATACATCGTCACCACCGGACCGGGGCGCACGCTGACGATCTCGCCCTTGACGCCGTAATCGTCCAGCACGTTTTCCAGCATCCGCGCGTTTTCCTCGAGCGCCTCGTCGCTCAGGTGATGACGCTTGATATTGGAGGGGTCGGCCAACAGGTTGAGCGGCGGAATTTCAAATTCCGGTCCCTTGTCCTCAAAGGCCAGCGCGGGCTGGGCTTCGGCCTGCGCCCGGCGCGACGGCGCAGGGGCCTTGCGCAGCGGGTTCAGAACGACCTTGCGGGGCTCGGCAACCGGTATCGTCGGAAGCTCGGGTTCCGGCGGCGCGGCCAATGGCAGGATTTCGTCCGGATCATCGGCTTCGATCACCGCGTCCTCGGGCTCAAACATCGCCGGGTCGATCATTTCCGGTTCGCGCCGTGGCATGTCCCGCCCGGCAGGCGCGCGCAGCATGGGTTCGGGCGGCAATTCCGCCTGAGCAGCGGTCAGCGGCGGTTCGGCACGCAAACCGGTCGAACGCGACGTATCCAGCAACAGCGGATCCGGACCACGCCCCCGCCCCTTGGTCAACGGGCGGGTCGGATCGGGTTTCGGTTCGCCAGGGCGGAGCCGCGAGCGGACGGCATCGGCTATCTTGGCGCGGATACGGTCGTCGCCCGGCATGTCGCCATAGACATCGATTTCCTCCGGGGCCTCGACCAGTTCGGATTGCGGCATCGGATCGGCCCGGCGGATCAACGACGGCATGCGCGACAGGAAACCGCCACGCTCTTCCGGCGCGTCGTCATCGTCATCCCCCATATCGAGTTCCGGATCATCGGCGACCCGGCGGATGGTGAAGGCGTCGTCATCATAGTCGGCATCCGCGCGCGCGATGCGGCGCTCTGCAAACTGCGCGGCCCGTTCACGCGCCGCACCGGCGGCGGAAACCGCGCCACGTCCAAGCGCCGAGCGCAGCCAGCTATAGCCCATGATCAACCCATAGAGCGACAGGCGCAGGCCCCGTCCCAACTCGGCACGGGTGAACCCAAGCACATAGGCGGCCAGCGACACCATGCAAATTGCCGTCAAGAAAGACATCAGCTTGAGCGCGAGATGCGATCCGATGGGCAGCAAGGTCAGCAGCAGACCCATCACAGTATCGCCGAACAACCCGCCCAGCCCGAAGCTGTGGGTTGCGCGCCATTCCGCGCCGGGCACCAGCGTCGCGGCGTAGATCGAGGCAAGCGCGATGGCAATCGGGGCAAAGATCGCACGGCTGACGGCCCGCTCCTCGCCCGAATGAAACGCAAAGCGCGCACCCCAGACCAGGCAAACCAGCGCAATCCCCCAGCTTCCCCAACCAACGATCATGAAGAGAGGCGCCGCGATCGAGGCGCCGAAGGATCCGAGCCAGTTCTGAACCGGTGCGTCGGTCGATACCATCCAGTTGGGGTCGTCCGGCGTGTACGAGGCGATCATCGCCGCAGCCGCGAGACCCAGACAGATCAGCACAATCCCCAGCAATTCCTTGCCGCGTTTTTCGATTGCGGCCTGCATGTTGCTGTCCAGCAAAGGATCCCGACTGCGTGTGTGATATGCCATAACTACCCTCGATCTACCTGTACAAGCAGTCGCGCAGCTTGATCAGCCCGCCCTGCGTGTCGTCTTTTGGGGCCACCATCGCGACCCGGATGTAACCTTCACCGGGATTGTCACCCGGTTTTCCCTGCGCAAGATACGCCCCTGGAAGCACGCGCACCCCGGTTTCCTTCCAGAGCTTCAGCGCCGCATCTTCGCCATTCTCGACCGGCAACCAGAGGAAAAACCCTGCCTCGGGCGGCATATAGCCCTGAACGCCGCCAAGGACGTCATCGGCAACCGCAAATTTCTCCTGATAAAGCGCCCGGTTTTCCACCACATGCGCCTCGTCCGCCCAGGCGGCAGCGGCGGCGGCTTGCAACGGACCCGGCAGCGGCGCCCCCGCATAGCTGCGCAGCAGCCTGATCTGTGCGATGTTCTCGGGGCCGCCCGCGACAAAACCAGAGCGAAGACCGGGCAGGTTGGAGCGTTTGGACAGGGAATGAAAGATCGTCACCCGCTCGGGGTCCGCGCCCATTTCATGCGCAACCTGCAAGGCGCCAGGCGGTGGCGTATAACGGTAGATCTCGGAGTAACATTCGTCCGCAAAAATCCGGAAGTCATACTGCTCGGCAAGCGAAATCAGATTCGCCCAGTAATCCCGGCTGGCAACCGCGCCCTGCGGGTTGGCCGGTGAACAGACATAGACGATGGCCGTTCGGTTCAACATGTCGGCGCCGACCGAGGCATAATCCGGCAAATGTCCGGTCGCTGCGGTCGCGGGCACAAAGACGGGATCCGCCCCGACCGAGATCGCCGCGACCATGTAGACCTGATAGAACGGGTTCGGCGTCAGGATCGCCGGCTTCTGGCCATTCTTGCGCTCGGGGCATAGCGCCATCGCCGCGTTGTAGAGCCCTTCGCGGGTGCCGTTCAGGGCCATCACCTGCCGGTCGGCTGCAATCGTCACGCCATAGCGGCGGGCGATCCAATCCGCGATCGCGCCCCGCAGCGCCTCATCCCCGTCATTCGCGGGATAAGAGTTAAAGCCGGCGGCATTCTCGACGATGACATCCGTAACCCATTGCGGAAACGGGTGTTTCGGCTCTCCTATCGTCATGTGGACGACATCGCCCCCGGGCGCGTGAACGTCCAGTAGCGCGCGCAAACGCGGAAATGCATATTCCGGTAGGTTCGAAAACCGCTCGGGAAGATTCATGTTGTTGCCTCAGGTCGGGATCATTGGCGTCCCGTTGGGCAACAGATTACAGACGCGGTGCCGTTCCGTCCAGACAAAGGGTGCCCGGAAACCGGATTTGTGGCTTTCAGGCCAACGCCGCCTCGGCGGCCGCGCCCAGCCGCAAGAGTGCCTCTTCTCCGTTCGGCGCACCCATCAGCGAAATGCCGCAGCTTGGCCTCGCGGTCGGCAGGGTCAGCGCACAGAGCCCCATCAGGTTTCCGATCCGCGTGTTGCGCAGGCTCAGCAGATTCTCGGTGACGTAATATTCGGAGTCAGACAGCAATCGGTCCAGATTTGGCGGCAGAATCGGCGCTGTGGGGCAAAGAATGGCATCATAGCCAGCGGTCCGCGCATGCCACGCGGCGCGCGCTTCGCGCAGCTTTGCCCATGCGGCAACATAATCCGGGCCCGAAAAATTCGCGCCAGCCCTGAACCGGTCGCGGATTTGATCATACATCAGGTCCGGATTCGCCTCGATCACATCCCGCCAGAGCCCATAGGCTTCGGCGGTATAAAGCACGCCGCTCAGCGCCATGGCGTCGGTGAGTTCGGGCACGGAAACCGGCTCGACCTCGGCTCCCGCCCGGCTCAGGCGGTTGACGGCGTCGTCATAGGCGGCACGGGGCGCATCGCGCACATCATCCAGCGCCACGGTCTGAAGCAGGCCAAGCCGCCGCCCCGCAAGCGACGCCCCCCTCAGATCCGCCGCCGGCCCCGCTTCCAACGCCGCAAGCATCAGCGCCGCATCCTCGACCGTGCGGCAAAGCGGGCCGACCGTGTCGAACTCGAGACACAGAGGCACAACCCCCGACAGGCTGACGCGTCCCGACGTGGTTTTCAGCCCCACGAGGTCATTCCAAGCAGCAGGAATCCGGACCGAGCCGCCGGTATCAGAGCCGATGCCGATTGCCGACAGGCCAAACGCGACCGACGCACCGGCACCCGAGGACGAGCCGCCCGGAACCGCGCTTTTGTCATTTACGCACGGCGGCGTTGCGGTCACCGGGTTATAGCCGAGACCGGAAAAGGCCAGTTCGCTCATATGAGTCTTGCCCAGACAGATCGTTCCCATCGCGGTGGCATTGCGCAGCACATCGCAATCGGCCGTCGGCACCCGGTCTTTCAACAGGGCGGAACCCGACTCGGTCGCCGTGCCCGCACTGTCAAACAGGTCTTTCCAACTGATCGGCACCCCGTCCAGCGGCGAGAGCCGACGTCCGGCCTCGGCCCGCTCCCGCGCCGCGTGGGCCTCGGACAAGGCGCGATCACGGGTCACGCGTGCGAAAATCCGGTCACGCAGCGGATGCGCATCGATCGCATCGAGGTAGGTCTGGGTCAGCGTCACCGGATCGATGTCACCTGCGGCAATGCCGCGCCCCAGATCGCCCGCACTTTGTGTCAACCAGTCCTGCATGCCGCGCTCTCCAAGATTGCCCCGGCGACCCTAGCGACAGCACCGCGCATGGACAATCCCGTTCGCAAGGTCATATTGCGCATCATGGATATGGACACCGATATCATCATCGTGGGCGGCGGCCTGAACGGGCCGGCGCTGGCGCTGGCGCTGGCGCGTACCGGCCAGACCGTTACGATCATCGACGCCTTGCCGGCCGAAACCCGGACGGATGCGGAGTTTGACGGGCGCAGCTATGCGCTGGCACTGACCTCGCAACGCCTTTTGCAGGGGATAGATATCTGGAACCGGGTCGCCGCAGACGCCCAGCCGATGCTGGAAATCAAGGTCACGGATGGCCATGCGGGGCATGGTCCTTCGCCGTTCTTCATGCATTTCGACCATGCCGAAATCGAAGAAGGGCCGATGGGCTACATGGTCGAAGACCGCCACCTACGCGCAGCGTTTCAGGCGGCGATGGATACGACGCCAGGGATCACGCAGGTCAACGGCCGCCGCGCCGTGGCACAGGACGTCGATGTGTCGCGCGTGTCGGTCACGCTTGACGATGGCCGCCAGGTCTGCGGACGGGTTCTGGTCGGGTCGGATGGCCGCAACAGCGGCACCGCCGCGCGCGCCGGGATCAGGCGCACCGGATGGGAGTACGGGCAGACCGCTCTGGTCTGCGCGATTGCCCATGAAAAGCCCCACAATGGCATCGCCCACCAGTTTTTCATGCCGCCGGGACCGCTTGCCATCCTGCCGCTGACCGGGAACCGCTGTTCGATTGTCTGGAGCGAAAGCACAGATCAGGCACGACGGATCAATACCCTGGATGACGAGGGCTATCTCGCGGCGCTTCGACCGCGATTTGGCGGCTTTCTCGGCGAGATCTCGCTGGCCGGCGGGCGCTTTACCTATCCGCTGAACCTGACCCTCGCAAACCGTTTCATCGATGCGCGCCTTGCCCTGATCGGCGACGCCGCGCATGGGGTGCACCCCATCGCGGGGCAGGGCCTGAATGCGGGTCTGCGCGACGTGGGGGCGTTGGCCGAGACACTGACGCTGGCAGCGCGGCGCGGCGAAGATATCGGCGCGTCCACGGTTCTCGAACGGTACCAGCGGTGGCGGCGATTTGACGCCACGACACTCGCACTCGCGACAGATGCGTTCAACCGGCTGTTCTCGAACGACAATGCCCTGCTGCGCGTTGGCCGCGATCTTGGCATGGGGCTGGTCAATGCGGTGCCCGGGCTGCGGCGCGGCCTTATCCGCGAGGCGGCGGGTCTGACCGGCGAGTTGCCCCGACTCATGCAGGGCAAACCGATCTGATCGTATTTCGGGTCAGGATGCCCTACGCGCAAACAGTCCCGGCTGCCGGAACGCATCGCGCAATTGACGTTCGGTTGCGTCGTCCCCGATACCGTGCGGACCCGGTCGCGCCGTCAATATCGCGCGCAGGGACTTTTCACGCGCTTTCAGGCGCACAAGCTCTGCGCGGATATAATCGAGTTCTTTCGCAGGTTGGTAAGTCATCGTCATCTGGCGTCCCCTATGCTGCGCGGACAGACTAGCCAGAGGAGTTCTAAGACCCGGTTAAGGCCGTCAATCACTCCAGTGTGCGCGCCTCGTCGACCAACATGATCGGAATCCCGTTGCGGATCGGAAAGGCGAGACCGGCGGATTTCGATATCAACTCCTGCCTTTGCGCATCATAGCGCAGGGTCGTCTGGGTCTGCGGACAAATCAGCGCTTCGAGCATGCGCCGGTCAAACCCGGTTTCAGTATCTGTCATTGCAACGGTTCCTCATGTGCGCCACCGCCGCGCAGGGCATACTCGATCAAGGTGATCAAGGTTTCACGACGGGTTTCCAGGCTCGGCGCCTCAAGCAGCGCCTGCTTCTCTTCCGGTGAAAAATTCAGCAACATCGATAACGAGTTGATCAACAACTCATCGTCGGCCTCCTTGATCGTATCCCAATCGGTCGACAGCTGTTGCGTCGAAAAATACCGGTCGAGCAGACCGAGAAACCGGCCGCGATCGAACCCGCCATCCGTCTCGGTCGGTCCGAGATCCCGATCGAACCCTTCCCAGTCAATCTCGAACCGGCGATAGGGGCAGAAACTGTCGCTCTCCTGTCGGGTTCGGAAACGCGAAACTCCGGTCAACGTGATCATGTACCGCCCGTCCTCCGTTTCGGAAAACTGGGTCACCCTCCCCGCACAACCGATGCGATGCACCGCGGTTTCCGATCCGGGGAACGGATTGGGCTGCACCATGCCGATCAGCCGCTGCGGTGTTTTCAACGTATCTTCGAGCATTTGCAGATAGCGCGGCTCGAAAATATGCAGGGGCAGCCGCGACCGGGGCAGCAAAAGCGCCCCGGGAAGCGGGAACACGGCGATGGTGTCCGGCAGGTCTGCGGATTTCAACATGCTGATGAGTGTAGCCTTGTTGCGGCGTTAGGCAAATATCATCGAGCTGAGTTTGCGCCGCCCGTTCAGAACCACCGGATCGTTGGGCTTGAGCGCATCGAAAATGGTAAAGAGCTGGGTCTTGGCGGCCCCGTCGTTCCACTCGCGATCCTTGCGGAAGATCTCGAGCAGCAAATCAACGGCCTGCTGAACATCACCGCTGGCGTGAAGCGCGAGCGCGAGATCAAAACGGGCCTGCAAATTCTCGGGATCGGCCTCGACCGCAGCGGTCAGATCCGAGATCGGGCCCGCATTCGCCGCCTGCCGCGCCAGTTCGATCTGGGCGTGGGCGGCCTCAAGCTCGGCGCTGCTGGAGATTTCGGCGGGTGCGCCGTTCAGGATCGCCTCGGCCTGGTCGATATCGCCCATCGCGATATGCGCCCGCACCATGCCACCGTAAGCGCCCGCATTGTTCGGGTCTTCGGCGAGGATGGCGGCAAATGTCTGGGCCGCGTCAACTGCGGCGCCATCGGCGAGCATTTCCTCGGCAGCCTCGACGGCCGCATTCAGCGTCTCGCCCGGCGACTCGCCGCCGCTCGCCGACACCACCCGGTCGATGAATGCCTTGATCTCGGACTCGGGCTGCGCGCCCTGAAAGCCGTCGATCGGCTGGCCCTTGAAAAACGCGTATACTGTCGGAATCGACTGAATCTGCAACTGGCCCGCGATCATCTGGGCTTCGTCGACATTGACCTTGACCATCTTGACCGCACCCTTGGCCGCGATCACCGCTTTTTCCAGCGTCGGGCCAAGCGTCTTGCACGGGCCGCACCACGGCGCCCAGAAATCGACGATAACAGGGATGGTTTGAGATGTTTCGACCACATCCGCCATAAAACTGGCCTCGGTGGTGTCCTTGATCAGGTCCGCAGGCGCCTCGGCACCGGTCGATAGTTCGAGCATGTCGTAATCTCCTTGGAGCTTGGCCCCCTATATGAAATCTGCTGCCCCGGAAACCAAGGGGGACAGTTGTAAAATGTCACATATCTAAAGGTCGAACCTGGCAAAGACCGGCGCGTGATCGCTTGGCTTGTCCCAACCGCGCGCGTCGCGCAGGATGCGGCTTGAGTGTCCTGCGGATGAAATGTCCGGCGTCGCCCACACATGATCGAGACGTCGCCCCTTGTCTGCCGCGGACCAGTCACGCGCGCGGTATGACCACCAACTGTACAATTGCCCGTCCGGGATGTCCTGACGCGTGATATCCACCCATCCGCCCGCGTCCTGCGTCTGCGCCAGATGTTCGACTTCAATCGGCGTGTGGCTGACCACCTTCAGCAACTGTTTATGGCTCCAGACGTCATCCTCGCGCGGCGCGATATTCAGATCGCCGACGAGAATGGATTTCGCCGGCTTTTCCGAGTGGAACCAATCGCGCATTTCGGTCAGGTAGTCGAGTTTCTGGCCGAACTTCTCGTTCTGTTCGCGATCCGGCACATCGCCACCGGCTGGCACATAGAAGTTGTGGATCGTCACGCCGTTTTCCAACTGTGCGGCAATGTGGCGAGCATGGCCAAGACCGGCAAAGTCCCTGTCTCCGACCTCGCGCAGAGGCAGGCGAGAGAGGATCGCGACGCCGTTATACCCCTTTTGCCCGCGCGCAATCATGTGGGTATACCCGAGTGCGGCGAAGCCCTCGGTCGGGATCTTGTCCACCGGCGATTTGCATTCCTGCAAACACAGCACATCCGGCGCCTCTTCCTGCAACAGCTTGAGCACAATGGGTTCGCGCAGCCGAACCGAGTTGATGTTCCATGTGGCCAGCGAAAAGCTCATGTGCGTGATCCGATCCTCGTAAATTTGCGCAAATCTATGCGCGGCGCCCGGAAGAGGCCAGCGCGAAGTGCACAGACCGCTGCAACGCGATGCCAAACGGGTCGCGCCTTCGCACAAAAAAAGGCCGGGTGCAAAACCCGGCCCAGTCCAACAGGGAGGTTGCATGTCAATACCCGGACATACACGGGATGCTCTGACCATAGCGGCGCAGAGGCGTGGTGTCTGTGAGCCGCAACAATCATTTCAACTATAGCGTGTAGCACGGAATATGTAAATATTTCATGTCACGCAACAAGCCGATACCCGCCTGATTCCGTTACAAGCAGGCGTGCATTCGACGGATCCGGCTCGATCTTCTGGCGCAGGCGATAGATGTGGGTCTCGAGCGTGTGGGTCGTCACACCCGCATTATAGCCCCAGACCTCGTGCAGAAGGACCTCACGCGCGACCACGCCGTCGGTCGAGCGGTAAAGAAACTTGAGAATGCTGGTTTCCTTTTCGGTCAACCGAATCTTGCGGTCGTCCTCGGTGATCAGCATCTTCATCGACGGCTTGAACGTATAGGGCCCAAGCTGGAATACCGCGTCTTCCGATTGCTCGTGCTGACGCAGCTGCGCCCGGATCCGCGCCAGCAGAACCGGAAACTTGAACGGCTTGCTGACATAATCGTTTGCGCCCGCATCCAGACCCAGGATCGTATCCGCATCGCTGTCGTGACCGGTCAGCATCAGGATTGGCGATTTGACCCCCTGCTTGCGCATGAGGCGGCACAATTCGCGCCCGTCGGTATCGGGCAGCCCCACGTCCAGAATGATCAGATCATAGAGGGCTTCCTTGCTGCGCTCCATCGCGCCCTGGCCGTCTCCGGCTTCGAACACGTCGAAATCCTCGGTGAGGAGCAATTGTTCGCTCAGCGCCTCACGCAGATCGTCATCATCATCCACCAGAAGGATCTTCTTGAGTTGTGGCATCGCGCAATTCTCCTGTCTGACATTGGTCGGCGGCCCCGCATACCAGCCCGCAAACGTTCCGCAAGCTGCGGTTCGTGATCGCGGCGGCAGAGTGCCGGGCCTGACGTCCGTTTCCGATCACAGATGTGTGCAGAAGCGTGAGGCGGCAAGGATTGCTGCAATTTTTCACGGTGACGTGTCCCGTATCGCGGAAATGTTTCACAATCCGACAGTCCACGGTGACCGCGCCGGCGACGTTGCGTTCCGGCCCGACTGGTATCGCGAAAAAGGACGGGCCCCGGAAATGCTCCGGGGCCCGCAAGTGCTTTCATGTCAATGAACGACGACATCATCCGGTCTCGGGCGATCGGACGTGCCCAACCGCTCGCCGATGATCAATCCATCGGGACCGGCCGTCACCGGAACAGTATCGCCATCGCGTATATCCCCGGCCAGCAGGGCCTCGGCCAGCGGGTTCTGCAAGGCCCGCTGGATCACCCGCTTCAGCGGGCGCGCGCCGAACACCGGGTCATACCCCTCGTCCGCCAGCCACTTGCGTGCCGAGTCGTCCAGTTTCAGGTCGATCTTGCGACCGGCCAGACGCTTTTCAAGCCGTGCCAGCTGGATATCGACGATGCCGTCCATGTTCGCACGGTTCAGGCGGTCAAAGATGATGGTTTCATCCAGACGGTTCAGGAACTCGGGCCGGAAATGCGCCCGCACCGCGTCCATCACGTCACGCTTGGCCTCGGATGCATCGGCATGTTCGGGCAACTGGCTCAGCGCCTGCGCTCCGAGGTTCGAGGTCAGGATGATCAGCGTCTGCTTGAAATCGACCGTCCGACCTTGCCCATCGGTCAGCACACCGTCGTCAAGCACCTGCAACAGCACGTTGAACACATCCGGATGCGCCTTTTCGACCTCGTCGAACAGAACCACCTGATAGGGACGTCGCCGCACCGCTTCGGTCAGCACCCCGCCCTCGTCATATCCGACATAGCCCGGAGGCGCACCGATCAGACGGGCAACGCTGTGCTTTTCCATGAACTCTGACATGTCGATACGCACCATCGCGCCGTCATCGTCGAACAGGAATTCGGCCAGCGCCTTGGTCAGTTCGGTCTTACCCACACCGGTCGGCCCGAGAAACAGGAAACTGCCCAGCGGGCGGTTCTCATCCTGCAATCCGGCCCGCGCACGGCGCACCGCATTGGAAACCGCGCGCACGGCGGTATCCTGACCGATCACCCGCTTGTGCAGGCCATCTTCCATGCGCAGCAGCTTTTCGCGCTCGCCTTCCAGCATCTTGTTGACCGGGATGCCCGTCCAGCGTTCGACCACCGAAGCGATTTGTTCCGGGCGCACCTTTTCCTCGACCATAACGCCGCTGGCCTCGGATTCCTCGGCCTGTTGCAGCTTTTTCTCAAGCTCGGGAATGACGCCGTAAGACAATTCACCCGCCTTGGCCAGGTTGCCCTCGCGCTTGGCGATATCCAGTTCGGCACGAGCCTGATCCAGCTGTTCCTTGAGGTCGCGCGCGCCGGCCAGCTTGTCGCGTTCCGCCTGCCACTGGGCAGTCAATTCGGCGGATTTCTCCTGAAGGTCGGCAAGGTCCTTTTGCAGGGTTTCCAGCCGATCCTTGCTGGCAACGTCGTCTTCCAGCTTCAGCGCCTCTTCCTCGATCTGCATTTGCAGGATCTGGCGATCCAGCTGATCGAGTTCCTCGGGCTTGGAATCCACCTCCATACGCAACCGGCTCGCGGCCTCGTCCACAAGGTCGATCGCCTTGTCGGGCAGGAAACGATCCGTGATATAGCGGTTGCTCAGGGTTGCGGCCGCCACCAGCGCGGCGTCGGAAATGTCGACCCCGTGGTGGACTTCATATTTTTCCTTGATGCCACGCAGGATGCTGATCGTGTCCTCGACCGTGGGTTCCTGCACCATAACGGGCTGGAACCGCCGGGCAAGTGCTGCGTCTTTCTCGACATACTTGCGATACTCGTCGAGCGTGGTCGCACCGATACAATGCAACTCACCCCGCGCAAGCGCCGGCTTGATCAGGTTGGCCGCATCCATCGCGCCATCGGTTTTACCGGCACCGACCAGCGTGTGCATCTCGTCAATGAACAGGATGATCTCACCCGCGGCCTCGGTCACTTCGGTCAGGACCGCCTTGAGCCGCTCCTCGAACTCACCGCGATATTTTGCGCCGGCAATCAGCGCACCCATATCCAGCGCCAACAGCTTCTTGTCTCGCAGGGATTCCGGCACATCGCCGTTTATGATGCGCAGCGCCATGCCCTCGGCAATCGCGGTCTTGCCCACGCCGGGTTCACCGATCAGCACCGGGTTGTTCTTGGTGCGCCGGCTCAGAACCTGCATCGCACGGCGGATTTCCTCGTCGCGCCCGATGATCGGGTCGATCTTGCCCGCACGCGCCGCTTCGGTGAGATCCCGCGCATATTTCTTGAGCGCGTCATAGCCTTCTTCGGCCGTGGCGCTGTCTGCGGTACGGCCCTTGCGGATGTCGTTGATCGCCTCGTTGAGCTTTTGTGCGGTCACGTCACCGGCATCCAGGGCATCCTTGGCCTTGGATTTGACCATGCACAGCGCCATAAGAAGCCGTTCGACGGGAACAAAACTGTCCCCCGCCTTGGTCGCGATCGCCTCCGCTTCGGCAAGAACCTTGCCGGTGCTGCTGTCCATGTAGATCTGTCCGGCGTCACCGCTGACCTGCGGGATCCTGGACACCGCCAGATCGACCGCTTCAACCACCCGGCCTGGATTGCCCCCGGATCGGCTGATCAGGTTGCTGGCCAGACCCTGGTCGTCGTCCATCAATGCCTTCAGGATATGTTCGGGGGCGAGCCTCTGATGCCCCTCACGCAACGCGATCGTCTGCGCCGCCTGCACGAAGCCGCGTGCACGCTCGGTGAACTTGTTCAAGTCCATCTTTCTCTCCTTTTACAAGCGCCCTGAACTGGATTGCGCCCGCTTGGCGGCACGCACCCGATGGGCCTCGCATTCAATCTGGGGAGCAGACCGCCACGTTCAACCCCCGGAGGATGGCTTTTCTGTAAGCATGTTGCACAAATCGTTACCGTTGCGTGGCTGGTCCTTCGATTTGACTGCGGGATGCTGGGATGCCTTTCAAATTCAACGCGTCGTGGCGGGATAAGTTTGCGCAGGCAAAGTCCCGTGTGACGAACCGGGCCCAATACAACGAGGTACACCGAATATTGCGGCAAGGTCGAGACCATGCCTATCAGCTTTACCTGACCGTCGAAGACGTGGATCACACCAGTGGTCTTTCCCCACTGAAGTGGTGCTCCGGTATGTTTAAAGCGTCCGGCCTACAACGAAGCCCTGAAACGCCGTGGCTTGCTGACGATCTGGTTCGACCCCACGATGAACTGGGACCCTATGTGTTCAGTCCCGGCATTTGGTGGATCGGGTTCAAGATGAATCTGTCCGGCTCTGAAGTCCAGATCTTGCAGATGTACTCGTAAGGTGTGAGCCCGTTGAGGGTCTTGAGCCGTCGCGCGAAGTTGTATGCT